>CANKJN010000004.1 GCA_947482345.1 Spartobacteria bacterium | reverse complement strand
GAACCTTCCAGCTTTTGAGCATTCATCCCTTTGAGAAGGTGCCTATCCATGAACTACTTACAGAAGCCGACTTCAAATCTTACATGCCTCACAAAAATAACCAATTGATGCTGTGGGACTTATAACCGGACGCTTGTGTGAAAACATCCAAACTCACACTGACACTTCAAGCAGCCCTCTTCCTCGGGGCTCTCTCCACCGCCTCCGCGCATATCAGTTACAGCAATCGGCATTTCGGCACCTATTCCGGCACCGATCTCACCTCGACCATCACGAACCAAAACGTCTCCGGCGAGCACGGCTGGGCCGACGCCACTGATGCCAACCTCGGCGACACGCACAAGACCCGTGCCTTCAGGTTCAGTCTCACCACCAATGCCTGGGTAACGCTGAGCTTTCAAGGCTTGGCCTATACCGCAGGTACGACCTCCTTCTCGGCACTCGCGCTTCCCGCATTCTCGCTCTACTGGGGAGTGGCGGCGCCTTCCACCCACGACGGCAGCCCCATCAGCATCGCCTGGAGGGATGACACCTATGGCACCAACGCCACGGAAGGAAGCTTGAACGCGCTGGGTGATTGGAAAATCGGTTCGTCTACCGGCACCACATTTGCCGACCTCTCCTCCTTCACCTACATCGGCAATGCCGCCGACGGATCATCCGCCAACTACGGCACCCCGGCCCCTTCGTTGACGCTGACCGATGGCTCCAATGTCCCGAACGGAACCATCAACGGCGACGGGAATGCTGATGGCGTGGTATCCGGATCCTTCTATCTGAGTGCTGGCGATTACTCGGTCTTTGTGGGCGGAGCGAATTACGCCGGTGTGAATACCAACACCTCCTACGGCATCCAGGGCACCTTCACTGCGGTTCCTGAACCCTCCACGTGGGCTCTTCTGACCGTTTCCTTGGCCATGGTGGGATTGGTCATTCGCGCCAAGCGGAAAAAAGCAGTGCAGTCAGTTCAACTCTAACAATCGATGTTCTCAAAATCACTCATTCACGGTTTTCTGGCGGCCGCGCTCTGCGCGGCCGCCTCACCCCTCTCCGCTCACATCGAGTATACGGGACGGGACTTCGGCAGCTTCACACCGGGGGGGGCGTCCAATGCTGTGACTTTTTCCAACAGGATCACGTCTAACTTCGGATGGGCTGATGGCACGGATGCGGATTTCGGTGACAGCCATACGTTGCTGCCTTTCCGGTTCACTCTATTGTCGACGGGACTGGTCACCCTGCAGATTCAGGGGACAAGTTTCAGATCCGGGCGGCTGAACATCGCCGCCATGGCAAATCCCGGCTTCTCCATTTATCGGGGAATAGGTAATCTTACACCGTCTAAAGGAGATCATGATAGAAGCGGGATCAGCAGTGCCTATATGGATGAAACCTATGGTGTTGATAATTGGGAAGGATGCTTCAACGCCTTGGGTGATTGGAAAATGGGAAACGATGATGGAAACCAGTATTCGGACCTCTCTTCCTTTATCTATGCGGGCAATGCCGCGGATGGTACTTCCGCGAATTACGGCACCGGCGCGACTATCATTCCTCGTGCAAATGGAACCACTCAAACCAACGATCTGATCAGGGGTGATGGGCTCGCCGACGGCAGTGTCACGGGAACATTTGCCCTGGATGCCGGTGACTACACCATCCTGGTCGGAGGGGCAACTTACAGCGGAACCTCCTACTCTTCCGGATTCAACGCCACCCTCTCCGTGATGGCGATCCCAGAACCTTCTACCTATGCCCTTTTATCGCTGGGGGCGATGGTCTTGACGGCGGCTTACCGACGCAGGATGGCGCGGGGATAGGCGGCTAAGCGCAGGGGAACAACGCCCCGCGCAAAAATCCTAAGCCCTACGCAAGCATTCCACCATCTCTCGCGTCGCCTGTTCGATCCCGACAAACACTGCGCGCGAGACGATGGAGTGGCCGATGTTCAGCTCGACGAGCTTCGGCAGGGCGAGAATCGGCTTCACGTTCACGTAGTTGAGCCCGTGGCCCGCATTCACCTGGATGCCTGCTTCATCGGCAAGGCGGGCGGACTTGATGAGGCGTGAAAGTTCCGCATCGCGGGCTGCCCCTGATGCCTCGGCATAGGCGCCGGTATGGAGTTCGACGACCGGAGCGCCGAGTGAAGCGGCGGCGTGAATCTGGGCCGGGTCGGGATCAATGAACCCCGAAGATGAAAAAGATGGAACCTGCGAAGGGATGAGAAGGATGCGACACTACCCAATGCCTCCGCTAAGACGGTCTAGTGAATAAGCAAAATGCTCTAAGGAAGCCCTAATGACAGCCGCAGCCTGAACCGCAACCTCCTCCCGAGGAGGGCGGTCGCTGAGGGGCGGGAGCGGAACCTCCCTTGCTGACAAAGCCGAATCCCCCCGTGATCACGCGGCGTACGGGAACGCCTGTCTCGGGGTGTTTGGTGAGCGGGGCATCCTTCATGCTCTGCTGAACCTCAAAGGTCACGGGCTCTTCGCCCGGCCTGCCTGGAATCCTCTCGTAGAGATAGGTCGCCATGGGTGGAGAAAGAATAGTGCCCGATAAAGGATTCGAATACGAAGTTTTTACAGACAAGGAATAGCTATCCCACGAGTTGCTCTATCCTGCGGATCTGCTCGGCGAAGGCTTCCGGTTTCTGATCCCGGAATTTCCGGAGGTTCAGCAGCTTCCACTGGATGCCGGGAAGCTCTGAGACATGCTGGCAATCTAGGAGGCTCCACTCTGGTTCGGCACGGACCAGGCTCAGAAGGAAGTTTTTCTGCCTCGTGGTAAGGCGTTTGGAAAGCTCAGCTCGAAGACGTGCACGGGCGGTCGTGAGTTGATCCAAGGTCACGGGGACGGTCGCCATTCCCTCGAACTGATCCTCATAGGTTCTGCTGATGTCCTTGTCCCTTGAATCTAGGACATCATGGGGAGGGTGGTCATGCGCGGAGAGGTAGATGACGAAGCATTCGAGCATGGCATCCGTGATTCCCTCGTTCTCGAAGAGTAGGTGAACATCGAAGAGATCCCTGGGGTGCTGGCGATCAAGGGCCGCAACGAGTTTCCCGCCGTAGAGCTCGGCATGGGTCAACGTCGGCATCTGAAGCTCTGCAAGGAAGAGGTCTGAGGCGCTTTTGGTGAGGGAACGGCGCTCTACCGGAAGAACCGTTCCGCGAAGCACTGTGTTGACCTCGATCTTGATCATGGATTTCCCGTCCTCGATTACGAGCTTGGTGTCACCCATTTCCTTGTTGCCGATCTTACGAACGGAGAAGCCTGTTTTGTGAAGTCGGCCGCTGATCGTCTGGAGTCCCGATGTAATTGCCCGAAGAGCCTCTGCTCTCGGGAGCGTATGATCGACAATGACAAGATCGAGGTCGACCGAGAGACGTGGCATGTCCCGGACAAAGAGATTGATGGCTGTGCCTCCCTTGAGCGCGAACATGTCCCCATCGAACACATCAGGAGCAACCCTGAGAAGGAGCCGGACAGTATCGATGTAGGTTTTATCCATGCTTGAGTGTCAGCAGGGTGCCGTCCTTCATCCGACTGATCCAGCGGCTTTTACTACCAGTGGGGATCTTGTGAGCTTTCAGGAGCTGATCGACATCCACGACGCCGGTTTCACGAGCCCAAGAGAGGAAGAGCCGTATGGTCTTCACGCTCGTGCAGCAGGAGAGGAGCTGGCCAAGAATGTTCGAGCGGAGATTCCGGAGACCGTCGAAGAGGTTGCGAGCTTCCTCCAAATCTTGATGAAGGCCTACCTCGGAGAGCAGTTCCAGGACGGCCCGTTCAGGGACTGAGACCTTCAGGCTGTCCAAGGTTCCTGCCGGGGTGGAGATGGTGTCGGCATTGAGCGAGGGGGGCTTCCAAGCAAAGAGGCGGGAGGAGGTATACCGGGCTGGGAATCGTGCGGTGAACCACTCGGGAAGGAGGAATCGCCGGTCTCCCCAGAGGGTCCAAGATTCACGGGTGTCTAGGTTATGGCGAACCCCATGCAAAGCGAGGGCACTCCTTCCTCCCACATGGAGGCCTGGGGACTTTTTCTGGAGCAGGAGGATGCAGCCGGGAGCATCTAGCTTGTCTGAGGGGAATCCGTAAACCCCTTGCCCTAGTCTGACGAGCCATCCGCTCTCCACATAGCGGGCGGCCTGCTTGGGTGAGATTTTCTGATCCTTCAGGACATGAACGTCAAAGGGCGCTCCATGCGGGAGACTCGTATGAAGAGGTCTGATTAGAGAATGTCGTGATATTCCCCTCATCGGGTAATACTAGAGCATTATCTAATCATTGAGGCAAGAATCGTTTGAGATATGCGTGAAGATTCCCCTCATAGGTGAATAATAATGCGGGATCTAAACAGATCTAGTGAAGGTTACTGTGTGATCCAAAGCGACTTGCAGGGTCACTTGCGGGGTTTCAGATGGTTTTGGGGGGAATCTCGGGGAGATGATTTTTGACGGAGTCTTGGAATGCCGTTTTGATGACTGCATGGCCTTCACAGAAGACGAAATCGCCGTATTCACGGAGCAGATAGAGCGGATCCTCTGGACGCACCGACGCCCACCCCTTCATCTGCGGCATCTTGTCAGGGAGGGGCAGAGTATCGAAGGGCATGAGATCGAAATCTTCGAGTGCAGACCCTATTTCCGGGACAAGTCGCAGTGGATCAAGAGTCCAGTCGCCAAGACCCGCTATGTGCGGAGTCGGAATATCTGGAAGGTCTACTGGAGGAGAGGCGATGGCAAATGGCATCCCTACGAACCTTGTCCTGAGACCTCATCACTAGAGGAGTGGCTGCGCCTCATCAACAAGGACGAGAACAACTGCTTCTGGGGGTAGGGAAACTCTTGGGATCATGTCCTTTTTAGAAGGACAGGATTACCGACATCATTTCTCCACGCACTTCTTTTTTTTCCCACAAGGAAACCGTCCAGGATCCTGAAGGAGAACTCTTCAAGTTCTTCGATAAGCGATTTCATCCCGACGGAGTGAAAGGAGATTACTGGCGGGTAGTGTGACTTTATGGTCTTCATACGGTATTTAACCCTTTCATGCTTAGTAGGCATTCTTTGGCACGAGGCACTCCCTTTTTCGCGGCCTCTTGCAATAGTTCAATAGCCTTGTCTTTATTAGAAACAACGCCATCTTCATGACCATTCCAGTAAAGCTCGCCTAGGCATGCTAGCGATTCTGAATGTCCCTGATCTATAGCCTGCAGAAAAAGTTCCTCAGCTTTAACAGCGTCTCTGATGAGACCAGTTCCATGATAGTTCGCTAAACCTAAAACATGAGCTGCGTAGGCATCGTCATCAGCTGTAGGGGCTAGCCATTTGACACAGTCTAAGAACTCTACGTCAGCGCCAGGATGACCACTAAGATGAGAAGTGTGCAGCCAGTAGGCACCTTCTATACGATCGCCCCATTCGTTACTTTCAAAAAGCATGTATGCATATTGACACTGGGCTTTAGCGACTCCTTGGAGTGCGCATTTTCTCCACCAGTAAAGTCCCTCAGAACGGTCCGGATAGAGATCAAGTTCGTGAACCTGTTTCAATGAATATCCGTCTGCAAGTAGAAACTGAGCATGAACATTTCCGGCTTCACCCGCAGTCTTTAATAGATTGATGATGGTTTTTGGTTCCTCAAGTTCATAATCACCACATTCGAAACTGTATATGAGTAACTGAGCATAGGCGTACTGTGCTCTTGGATCACCAGCAGAACCTGATTCTTTTAGAAAAAAAGCCCCCTGACGAATGTCAGCAATAATACGGTATGGATCTATGACATGGAATTTTCCGAATTGATAAGTAGCTTCCAAATCTCCAGATGCTGCTTGGACAAGTAATTCTGGCTGTAGCACCAAGTGCTCCGGTTTCTTATTGGTGAAGATGTAATCAAAGTCTGAGTCATTAGAACGGTCATCACGAATAAAAACCCGAGTTAGAAAACTATGAGAATTAAAAGGCATTAAATATTATAGTTAAAAATAATATTCTGAGTATTCACTTCTTAGGGTTTTCAATAGCATGTATATTCTCGCTAATACTAATCCAGGCAAATATTTCTAAAAACCTATTATCGCACTTTGAATATTATTTAGAGTTTGTTGCCAATTATTATTTGGGTAGGCATTTCGGTATGCATTTCGGTATGCATTTGGATATGCATTTGGATAATTGTAAGAACTAGCCTGAATGCTTTGCTGGATTGAAGCTCGCCGCATGGTTGTCAACTGGGCATTCATAATATCCATTTTCTGAATTTCAAGCCCGTAGTTTATATCTGCCATCTTATTGGGGGCTGATGGAGGCCGATTAATGTAATATGTACGATAGTTCTGATCTGCTAAATAAATTCTAAACCCATCAGTTCGCCACTCGGCTCCACTCACCCACTTGAGAACTAGCGGTCTACTGAAAAAGTACCCCCTGTCACGGTCTTCTTTCGTGATTTTATGCTTAAAACCAACAGGGGCTTGTCCGACAAATTCTCCTGCTCTGGTTATTGATGCACCTGCGGGCACAGAATCAACGTGATAGTATCGAATGCTTGAACACCCGCACAGAATGAATAAAAAGCCGTACAATGAGTATTTCACGGTTTTGATCATCCGACAATTAGTTGATCCTTCAAGTAATTTCTTGATGCAATCTTGAGCAAATACCTAAAAGAGTAAGGATGACTCGGCAGGCATCTCTCACATCATCCAAACTGGGCGCCTATATCCTCCTAATCATCAGTTGCTTTTAACCAGCGCTTGATGTTTTCGTTGGGACTCAATATTTTTTAGCTCATGACTGTATTGAATGCATGAAAAGATATCTCAAAATTCCTTTCTGCATTCTATTGACATTAGTTCTGTGCCAGGCAGCACAAGCACAAGGTCAGCCCAAAAGCTTAGCCAGCATTCGAGCATCCGCTCTAAAAGGAGATGCAGATGCCCAATTCCAACTTGGTAACAAATATGTGATTGGTGATGGAGTAGAAAAGGATCCTCAGTTGGCCGTGAGATGGTATATGGAAGCGGCTGAAAGAGGTCATCGTCTAGCAGCTCATAACCTAGGTCGCTGCTATTTGACAGGCGAAGGAGTAGCAAAAAATCCTCAAGAAGCTTTCAAGTGGTTCAAAATAGCGGCTAATCAAGGATACGTAAATTCAATGATAGCTGTTGGTTTATGTTATGGTACTGGGGTGGGTGTAAGAATTGACCAGAAAGAGTCTGAGAAATGGTTTATTAAAGCAGAAGAAATGGTAACTCCGGAAGCCCAGCATGCGCTATCTGAAGCCCAGTATGCGCTATCGAATATTTATAAGACAGGAGAGGGAGGGGCAAAAAGTCCTGAAAAGTCCTTTAAGTGGTGCAAGAAAAGCGCAGAGAGCGGCTATTTGCCAGCACAATCAGAGCTGGGAAGAAAGTATGATAATGGAGACGGTGTTGAAAAAAATCCGTCCGCTGCTATTACTTGGTTAAAAAAAGCTGCTTCAAGCGGAGATCCTGTTGCTGAAGGTCTATTAGGAGATAAGTATCTTAATGGAACAGTTGGACTTGTGAAAGATTGTTCGTTGGCCATGAAATATTATAAGCTAGCAGCTGAGCAGGGCAATTCAGCAGCTCAAGCACGAGTGGGTCTTTTATATGCTATGGGTATTGGAGTTTTGAAAGACTATATTGAGGCTCTTGCGTGGATGAATATTGCAACTTCCGGTAGTTATAACACTAAAGCCACTATAGATCTGAGAGATAAGCTTGAAAAAGCACTCGGCCCACAAGGTGCTTTAGTTGCGCAAAAACGAAGCAGAGAATTACGCGCATCTTTTCCAACTAATAATCTACATACAAATACTGGAGCCACCAAAGCAGCTCCTGTTGAAATGCTTAATTGTAGCGGATCTGGTGTGATGATCTCTACTAACGGAGTTATCCTAACCGCAGCTCACGTTGTCTCCAATGCCAGCCACATAGAGGTCATCACCTCTCAAGGGAGGCAAACTGCCAAAATTCTGCAAATCGATGTTTCAAATGATATTGCGGTCATCAAATGCGAGGGAACGTTCGAGCCAATTCCCATTGCATCTTCCAAGGGAGTCAAACTAGGTCAGAACATTTTTTCGATTGGATTTCCCAATATAGAGATCCAAGGAACCAGCCCCAAGATGACAAAAGGGGAGATCAGCAGTCTCAATGGATATCAAGATGATCCTCGGCTATGGCAAATCAGTGTGCCCATTCAGCCCGGAAATTCAGGCGGACCACTATGTGATGAAGGAGGAAATGTAATTGGTATTGTGATATCTAAATTGAATGCTGTTGTAATGGCTAAAGCAACTGGAGATGTGGCTCAAAACGTAGGGTATGCTATCAAAAGCGTTTACATAACCCCTTTGATCGACTCTCTCGGTGTCAATATCCCACAAATTCTCAGACCATCTGAAAACACTAATTTTCTTGATCAAGTAGATAAAGTATCCAAATCCGTTGTAATGATCCTAGCTTATAGCCAGAAGTAATTTCAGACTCTACATATCCCAAAGAGATCACTGTGTGTCTATCAAATCCGACGAAACCTCATGTGTCGTTCGTAAAACCGAAATAAATTAGAAAAATATTATGGACTTTATTAATTGGTGGCTTGAAGAGCACTTCATTATCTCCACAATCATCACACCCGCTTTATCGTTAGCTTGGAGTTTTTACAAAGGTCTCTTCATCCGAGGTATCATTTCAGGTTTTTTGGTGTGTATGGTTCTTTATTCAGTTTTAAATGGCCATCGACACGAGGACTGATCTGATATGAAATCTCATTTATTACTAAATGTAATAGTAAATCAATAGACATATGCCTGAGCTGCCCGACTTCCCCCGTGACTTCTCCGGTCGCGGGGGTCCAAAGACTTGTTCTCAATCGGAGGCAACAGACGCAGCACCATCTAATCTCTGATGGGTAGCAACCAGGTCCCAAAGTCGGCCTCTTGATGGGTCGGCGTATTGACATATGCACGAGGCGACCGTAAGGTGGGATATCCCACATCTTATAAATCTTTATGCCTGCCGTCCTCGAAAAAGAATACAGCGTACACCTTGATGGGAAGAACCGATTTGCCATCCGTGGAGCCAAAACCAAGCACTGGTCTGTCAAAGTGTTCAGGGATGGACACATGCTGGTCTCTCCTCAACGGCTCGTGGCAGATCCGCCGATTTCCTCCGAGACCCTGCGTCAGATCAAGCGATCCATTGGCAATCTAAAGGCAGGCAAGGTTTCCGGCCCGATTGACATCAAGGCAGCAAGACGCGCCCTCCGCTCGTGAATTTTGAGATTTTCATGGGGGAGCCCGAAATGCTCCACCTATGGAATGATCTTCAGCAAAAGGCTGAGGCTAAGACCCTAGATTCTGAGGAAAGGGAGCTTTTTGACAAGTGGTCTAAGGCCGTGGAACTGCTAAGCGTCAACCCTCGCCATCCCGGACTGGAATCTCACGAGATTGATGACCTGAGCAAAAAATACGGGTTCAAGGTATGGCAGAGCTACCTTGAAAACAGAAAGGCTGGAGCGAGGCGCATGTTTTGGACATATGGCCCTGAAAAAGGTGCCATCACTATCCTGGGCCTTGAAAAACATCCCAATACCTCTCAGAAGAAGGCTTACAAGCGAGTTTCTCTCGACAGGCTTCCCAAAAAGTCGAAATAGCCTCACCAGATCTCCGAAGTTACTGCTGCAGAGTTTCTGATGGAACTCGCTACAGGTGCGGTCGTTCTGGATGGGTATTGATCTGTAACTCGGTTCCTATGTGGGCGTAAGCCTCCTGATGGCGTGACTCGGGAACCGAGTGAATCGCGGGAATGTGACGCAAGATTTTCTCGCTGATTGCTCTCTCCTTCATCATGCCTCCGAGCGCTAGGCCGCAGTGGGCCGCAGGAGTCACCCGGAAAGGTAACAAACGGTAACAAAAATACGCGGGATCCGCGGAAATCCGCGAGGAGGAGCCTAGGAGGGCAATCGCCTGTGGAGGCTTTATTTATAAGCCTGAAAGAGTTATTCAGGCCTTTTGGAAAGTGGTGCGCGATACAGGGTTCGAACCTGTGACTTCTTGCGTGTGAAGCAAGCGCTCTACCGCTGAGCTAATCGCGCATGGTGCGGGGAGGGATGAGGATTAGAAATCTCCTGATCTCTTCGGGCAAGGAGATAACGCGATGGGGGACGTGAAGAATCATACCGCGCTTCGAAGATTTTCCGGGGGATCCGGCGCCCTGCGGGTAATCACTTCATGAAAGGACGGGGTGTGGGAGGGGCCGAAAAAACCTGCCTCCCCCCCGTTGTTTTCCTAATGATAAGTGCAGTGCATGAGGGTGCCGCCGCAATGTGTGCAAGAGTGCTTGAGTTTACCCGTCTTGAAGAAGGTGACGACCGCCGACTCACAGTCGGGGCAGACCATGAACTTTCTTTTGACGGGAACATAGGCGCCGGGGTGCTTCGCATAGCCCGTGTTGTAGGAATGCTCGACCCAGACCACCTTGCATTTGTTGCAGGTGACGGCGTTGGCCGGCGGTGTCGGCGGAGCCGTCTGGCAGGCGGTCACCAAGGTCGCGATGCCCAAGGCGCCGGAGAGGAGGAGTGATTTCGGGGTGATGTGTGCTGTTTTCATGACAATGGCAGGTTCGCCCCCCTCATATGATGCAACAATTGGCGCGACCGCTTACCGTGGCTTAAGCAAGGGGATTAGGAGAAGGCGTTGCTTGGCAGTGATGGCATTGGAGAACAAATGATTGACTTCAATCATATCCGCCAAGAGACTGGCCGACCATGCGTGTTGCCAAACACATCGTTGAGGCCCGTCGTTCGCGGCTGACAGAGCTACTTCTGGAGCGCGGTTACCTGCCGATCAGCGAGCTCTGCGAGGAGTTGGGCGTCTCCGAGGCGACAGCCCGCCGTGATCTCACTGCCCTGGAGAGCGAGGAGAGGATCACCCGCACCTACGGCGGGGCGCTCGGTGAATTCAACGCGACCTTCACCTCCTTCCGCGAGCGACTACGCGAGGGAACCGATGCCAAGGGATCCATCGCCCGCGCGGCGGCCTCGCTGATCAGGCCCGGAATGCGCGTCTATCTGGATGCCGGCACGACTGCTTTTGCGATCGCCCAGGAACTGCGGCGCCATCTGCCCGAGCAGCTCACGGTCATCACCAACAACCTCGCCCTTCTGGAAACACTCGGCTCCCTGCCCGGAGCGAAGACGATGCTGCTGGGCGGCCAGCTTCTTGAGCGCCAGTCGGTCCTGCTTGGCAACGAGGCGGTGAAGGCCGCGGCACTGCAGCAGATCGACATTGCCTTCCTGAGCGCGCAGGGAATGAACGAACAGGGGCTCTGGAATTCCCAGCACGACATCATCCGGCTCCAGCAGGCCGTGATGAAGCGCGCGGGCCGCTCCTGCTTCTGCCTCGACCGCACCAAGCTGGGCCACACCGCCCCCGAGCATCTCGCATCATGGCCGAAGATCCACACCCTGGTCAGCGATCTCTCCCTTCCCGAACTCCGACAAGCCGGCATCACCCTCAAGCCCGGCGTCCTTCTCCACTCTCAGTCCTGAAAATTCACCCCTAACAGACTAATAGCTTACAGCATAAAAAACAGCCGTCGAAAGACGAGAGACGAGAGTCGCGTGTTCCCCGATCACCCATCACCGACTTCTTCCTCCCCGTTTTCCCCGATACCCCATCACCTATCCCCAATAACCTATAGTCCTATCACCTAACCACCATGAGCACCCAAGACATCATCCTCATCGCCAACGGCGATCTCCGCACCTCCGCCAACCAGAAATGCGAGGAGGCGCAGCAGGCCATGGAGGCCCTGCTGATCAAGGCCGTGGAAAAGGAAGGCCGCACGATCCGCCGCGGTCACGGCTTTGATGCGAAGAAAGGCCACAGCTTCATCGACAGCCAGAAGTACGGCATGGAGGTCTTCCGCAACATCCCCAAGGACGCCCCGATCATCGTCGCCGAGGCTGTCTGGCAGTACAGCCACCATCTCCTGCAGGGACTCCTCACCCATCAGGGTCCGATCCTGACCGTCGCCAACTGGAGCGGCACCTGGCCCGGCCTCGTCGGCATGCTCAACCTCAACGGCTCCCTCACCAAGGCGGGCGTGAAGTACAGCACCCTCTGGAGCGATGACTTCAGCGACGAGGCGTTCCTCAAGGGACTCCGCTCCTGGTTGACCACCGGCAGCGTCACCCATGTCACCCCTCATGTGAAGGCTTACGAGAAGGCCGGCGTTCCCGCCGATGCCGAGAAGCTCGGCACCGAGTTCGCCAGGAAGTTCCGCGATCACAAGGAGATCATGGGTGTCTTCGACGAGGGTTGCATGGGCATGTACAACGCGATCATCCCGGACGAGCTCATCCACAAGACCGGCGTCTTCAAGGAGCGCCTCAGTCAGTCCGCGCTCTACGCCAAGATGCTCACCGTCAAGGACGAGGAGGCGCGCGCCGTCTACCAGTGGCTCCTCGACCGCGGCATGACCTTCAAGTTCGGCCCCAGCGAGGAGAACGACCTCACCGAGAACCAGATCCTCCAGCAGTGCAAGATGTACATCGCCGCCGTCCGCATCGCCGAGGAGTTCGGATGCGCCACGATCGGCATCCAGTACCAGCAGGGCCTCAAGGACCTCGCTCCCGCCTCCGACCTCGTCGAGGGACTCCTTAACAACGTCGAGCGTCCCCCCGTTTATGACGAGGTGACCGGCAAGGAACTTTTCGCCGGCGAGGCGCTCCCGCACTTCAACGAAGTGGACGAGTGCTCCGGTCTCGACGGACTCATCACCTACAAGCTCTGGCGCCAGCTCGGCTTTGCGCCCGAGAACACGCTCCACGATCTCCGGTGGGGCCGGCATTACAAGGGTCCCGGCGGCAAGAATCTCTCCGAGACCCTCGACGCCTATGTCTGGGTATTCCTCATCTCCGGCGCCGCACCTCCCGCCCACTTCATCGGCGGCTTCAAGGGAACCTCGAGCGAGCGCCAGCCCTCCATGTACTTCCGCCTCGGCGGCGGTACCGTCAAGGGAGTCAGCAAGCCGGGCTGGATCGTCTGGAGCCGTATCTTCATCGACGGCGGCGAGCTCTGCTACGACACAGGCCTCGGCGAGATCGTCGAGCTGCCGCAGGCCGAGACCGAGGATCGCTGGAAGCTCTCCACGCCGCAGTGGCCGATCATGCACACCATCCTCCCCGGCATCAGCCGCGACGAGATGATGGCCCGCCACAAGGCCAACCACATCCAGGTCGTCTACGCACCCGACAAGGAGGGCGCGAAGAAGGGCCTCTTCGCCAAGGCCGCCGCAATGCGCGAGCTTGGCATGAAGGTCGCCATCTGCGGGGAGATCTGATCACTACTGGACCTGTTAAAACGTTAAAAAGTTGAAAGGTTAAAACGGATTCATCTTCCGCCCACTGCCTCCCGACTTTTTCACTTTCTAACCTTCTAACCATTTTCACTTTCTCAATCATGTCTTCCGAACTCACCCAGAAACTCATCGGGCTCTGTCACGACCTCGGCCGCGAGGAGCGCGGGATGGCGATCCTCGGCGAGGGGAACGCCTCGACCCGTGTCGATGACGAGACCTTCCTTGTGAAGGCGAGCGGGCACTGCCTCGGCACGCTTGGCGAGCCGGGATTGACCCTCTGCCGCTTCTCGACCCTGCTTCCCCTGCTTGAGGGAACCTGGGCCGACGAGGACGTGGAGCGCCTGCTGCTTGAGAGCCGCGTCGACAAGAACGCCGCGAAACCATCCGTCGAGGGACTCTTCCACGCCTACCTCCTGTCGCTTCCGGGCATTTCCTTCGTCGGCCACGTTCACGCCATCGCGGTGAACCAGATCCTCTGCTCGCCCCGCGCGGAGGAGTACGCCACCAAGCGCACCTTCCCCGACGAGATCGTCTGCTGCGGCACCGAGTCGGTACTCGTTCCCTACACCGATCCCGGCGTCCATCTCGCCCGCGCGATCGCCTCGGGGGTGAAGGACTTCATCTCCCGCCACGGCGAACCGCCGCGCATCATCCTGCTCCAGAACCACGGGATCATAGCCCTCGGCGGCAGCCCCGCCGGCGTCATGGCCTCGCTCATGATGGCCGAGAAGGCTGCGAAGATCTTCGTCGGCGCCGCGGCGCTGGGAGGCCCCGTCTTCCTCACGCCCGAGAACGTTGCCCGCATCTCAGGCCGCTCCGACGAACACTACCGCCGCAAGGTATTGAAGCTCTGACGAGAGGGAGAGGCTATTAGGCTGAAGACTTTTAGCCTGTTAGGAAAAACCAAGCATCCAAAACCCAAAAAGAACCTGCCAACACGACCGAAGAGTTCCCCCCGTTGTCCAGCCTCTCACCATTTAACCTTTTCCTTCTCCCTCCTTCAGCCTTCAGTCTAAACCCCTTCAGCCTTACTCGCCCCTCTCCCCAATGTCTTCCCACTCCCACTATCTGGCCATCGATCTTGGAGCCGAAAGCGGCCGCGTCATGCTCGGCACCCTTTGGGACGGCCGCCTGACGCTTGAGGAACTGCATCGTTTTGCCAACAAGGCGGTGGTGGTCAACGGTTCGCGCCGCTGGGATTTTCTTCATCTCTACGCCGAGATTATCGAGGGACTGAGGAAGGCCGGGGCCCGCGACCTTCCAATCCGCTCGCTCAGCGCCGATTCCTGGGGGGTCGATTATGTGCTGATGAAGGGTCGCGAGCCGTTCCTTGGCGTTCCCTACCAGTACCGCGACGAGCGGACTGATGGTTCCTACGAGCGCCTTGGAGACGTCACGAGGGAGGAGATCTACGCGACGACCGGCATCCAGTTCATGACGCTCAATTCGCTCTGCCAGCTCCATACGGATCTGCTACAGCGCCCCGAGATCCTGAAATTTGCCGACCGCTTTCTCCTCATCGCCGATGCCATTAACCACCTGCTCGGCGGCGACCCGGTGGCTGAGGCGTCGCTCGCCAGCACGACCCAGCTCTTCGATCCGGCGAAGCATGACTGGGCCGGTCCCCTGATCGCACGCCTCGGTCTGCCAGCGGCGATTTTTCCCGAAATCGTCCCCTCCGGCACGCTCATCGGCACCCTCACGGAGGAACTCCAGGAGGAGACCCGTCTCGGACAGGTGAAGGTGGTCGCCACCTGTTCACACGACACCGGGGCTGCAGTGGCCGCCGTTCCGGCGAGCGATGAAGAGGGATGGGCCTACCTCAGCTCCGGAACCTGGTCGCTTCTTGGCGTCGAATCACCTCAACCCGTTCTTACCGAAGAGGCGAGAACGCTGAATTTCACCAACGAGGTCGGGCATCGAGGAATGATACGGCTTCTCAAGAATATCGCCGGCCTCTGGATCCTTCAGGAATGCATGCGCTTCTGGCGCGAGAGCGGTCATGAGTACACCTACACCGACTTGTTGAATCTGGCCCTCGAGGCACCGGCGCTTGTCTCGCTCATCAATCCCGGCGACCCGCGCTTCCTGCGCTCCGGAGGAAGCGCCGCCTCGGGAGGCATGCCGGCGCGCATTGCCGAGTATTGCCGGGAGACATCCCAGCCTGTTCCCGGATCGGTGGGTGCGATCGCCCGCTGCATTCTCGAGAGCCTCTCCCTGCTCTACCGCAAGAGCCTCTCGGAGCTGGAACAACTCACCGGCAAGCCGATCAACCGACTCCACATTGTCGGCGGCGGCACCCGCAACCAACTTCTCAACCAGTGCGCCGCCAGCGCCACCGGGCGGAAGGTCATCACGGGCCCCGTCGAGGCGACGGCCGCGGGGAATATCCTTATCCAGGCAATCGCCGGCGGCGCGGTCTCCTCGCTGGCGGAGGCCCGGGCCATCGTGGCCCGATCCTTCCCTCAGAATACCTACGAACCGCAGGAACCCGCGGTCTGGGAAGCGGCCTATGGACGCTTCACGGCCCTCCCATAAAGCGATCTTAAAATCGTTAAAGATGTCTAGTTGTTAAAAAGTTCAAAAACCTAAACCTACAAACCCTGAAATCCAAAAAATTGCAGCCCATCGTCACGTTCTAACACTTCAACCTTTCACCTTTTAACCTCAAACACCATGCCCTACCAACCACTGCCCAACCTCTGGGATGACGCCAAGGCCTCCAAGCTCGATCCCGTCGACCAGCTCGTCTACCGCTCCAACCTGCTCGGCTCCGACCAGCGCATCACCAACACCGGAGGCGGCAACACTTCCTCCAAGATCATGGAGAAGGATCCCCTCACCGGCGAGATGGTCGAGGTGCTCTGGGTGAAGGGCTCCGGCGGCGATCTCCGCACCTCCAAGCGCGAGAACTTCTCCTCCCTCTATCAGGAGAAGCTGATCGGTCTGCAGAAGAGCTACGGCGCCCGCGCCGACAAGGGGCTGAAGTCCCAGGCCGAGGACGACATGGTCGGCGCTTACGCCCACACGACCTTCAACCTCAATCCCCGCCCCTCCTCGATCGACACGCCGCTCCATAGCTTCCTGACAGGCAAGTGCGTGGATCACATGCACCCGAACGCCGTCATCGCCGTCGCGGCGAGCAAGCGTTGCCAGGAGCTGACGAAGGAGATCTTCGGCGGCGAGATGGAGTACGTTCCCTGGATGCGCCCCGGCTTCGAGCTCGGTCTCGCCATGCAGGAGATCGAGCGCAAGAATCCCAAGATCAAGGCCCTCATGATGGGTCAGCACGGCTTCATCTCATGGGATGACGATGCCAAGACCTGCTACGCAAAGACCCTCGCCTTCATCGACAAGGCCGCCGCCTACATCGAGGAGAAGTATGCCGCCAAGGGTGGAGACGCCGCCGCGTTCGGCGGTGCCAAGTACCAGTCGCTCGACGAGTCAGCCCGTGACAAGGCCTTCGCCGCCATCCTTCCCTGGCTCCGCGGTCAGGTCAGCCAGCAGAAGCGCTTTGTCGGCACCATCCAGTCCGACGAGAAGATCCTCCGCTTCGTGAACTCCAAGGATGCCGCCCGCCTCGCCGAGCTCGGCACCTCCTGCCCGGATCACTTCCTCCGCACGAAGATCAAGCCCCTCTACGTCGACTGGAATCCCCAGACCGAGGATGTCGCGGCACTCAAGGCCAAGCTCTCCGCCGGCCTCGACGCCTACCGCGCCGACTACGCCGCCTACTACGACCGCTGCAAGCACGCGAACTCCCCCGCGATGCGCGATCCGAACCCGACCGTCATCCTCATCCCCGGACTGGGAATGGTCGCGTGGGGCAAGGACAAGAGCGAGAGCCGCGTCACCGCGGAGTTCTATAACTGCGCAGTCGAGGTCATGCGAGGCGCCGAGGCGATCGACGAGTATGTCTCCCTGCCCCAGCAGGAGGCGTTTGACATCGAGTATTGGCTCCTCGAGGAGGCCAAGCTCCAGCGCATGCCCGCCGAGAAGGAACTCGCACGCCAGATCCACATCGTGATCGGCGCCGGATCCGGCATCGGCAAGGAGACCGCCCACCGCCTCGTGAAGGAAGGGGCGCACATCGTCTGCGTCGACCTGAACCAGGCCGCCGCCGAGGCGACCGCCAAGGAGATCACCGACAAGTACGGCATCGGCATCGGTGTCGCGGGCACCGGAGTCAGCGGCTGCGGCCCGGCCATCGGATTCGGCGGCAACATCACCGATCGTGCCAGCATCCGCGCGATGCTTGACCAGGTCGCCCTCGCCTACGGCGGATTCGACGCCATCGAGGTCACCGCGGGCATCTTCGTCCCGAGCGACACGACCGGCCACATCCCCGATGACAAGTGGGCCCTCACCTTCAACATCAACGTCACCGGCAGCTACCTCGTCGCCGACGAGGCCTCTCGGACCTTCAAGGAGCAGGGGCTGCGCGGAGCCATGGTGCTCACCACCAGCGCGAACGCCGCCGTCGCCAAGAAGGGCAGCCTTGCCTACGACACCTCGAAGGCCGCCGCCAACCACCTCGTGCGCGAGCTTGCCATGGAACTTGCGCCGCTCGTCCGCGTGAACGGCGTCGCCCCGGCGACCGTCGTCCAGGGGAGCGCGATGTTCCCGCGCGACCGGGTCATCGGGTCGCTGGCCAAGTACAACATTCCCTACACCGACGACGAGGCGACCGAGTCGCTCGTGAGCAAGCTGGCGCAGTTCTACGCCGACCGCACCCTCACGAAGGCCCCGATCACCCCGGCAGACCAGGCGGAGGCCTACTTCCTCCTCGTCAGCCAGCGCCTCAGCAAGACCACCGGACAGATCATCACGGTCGACGGCGGCCTCCACGAGGCCTTCCTGAGGTAGGGGAAAGGCAACAGGGAAAATGAAGAATGAAAAATGAGGCGATCTTTTCGTTTAAGAGTATCTTTTCCGAAGGGGTTGCCCTTTTTCATTCTTCCTTTCCCCACCCCCTTTCAATGATCAGTTGAAAACCTGACTACCATCCGCGGCCCTTTTTCATTCTTCATTTATCATTCTTCATTCGCCCGATGCGCATCTCCCTCTTCGTTCCCTGCTTCGTCGACCAGCTCTACCCGAATGTGGCCTGGTCGGTGGTGCGCGTGCTCGAGGGGTTGGGCCACGAGGTCCTCTTTCCCGAGGGGCAGAGCTGCTGCGGGCAGCCCCCCTTCAACTCAGGCTACTGGGACGAGGCCCGGTCGGCGGCCCGCGTCACGATGAAGGCCTTCCGCGACGCCGAGGTCGTTGTCGGGCCTTCCGGATCCTGCGTCACGATGATCAAGGTCTTCTACCCCGATCTCTTCAAGGGAGAGCCCGATGAGCTTGAGGCACGGGAACTTGCTGCCAAGACCCACGAGTTCTCGAGCTTCCTTGTCAATGTGCTCGGCATCACCGATGTCGGGGCGAAGTTCGACGGCAAGGTCACCTTCCACGACGGATGCCACGGCCTTCGTGAACTCGGTATCAAGAGCGAGCCACGCGCCCTGCTGGCCAACGTGAAGGGGCTGGAGTTGGTCGAGATGAGCGAGGCCGAAACCTGCTGCGGATTCGGAGGCACCTTTGCCGTCAAATATGCACCGATCTCGACCGCCATGGATGAGGTGAAGTGCGCCTCCATCCTTCAGACCGGCGCCGGCACCGTGGTTTCCAATGACTCCAGCTGTCTCATGCAGATCCGCGGGATGCTGGAGAAGGAGAAGAGCGCCGTGAAGAGCCTCCACCTCGCGGAAATCCTGGCCTCCCGTTAACCCATGAAAACTCTCCCTGAAAGGACTGCATGTTCTCCCGCAGAGGCGCAGAGAGCGCAGAGGAGGGATCAGGAAATTTCAGTGAAGGTCGGAGTCGGCCAATCCTCCCCGCCCAGCGCCAATGGGATCATCTTGAGTAATCTCTTCCCTTCATTCTTTTCTCCGCGCCTCTGCGCCTCTGCGCGAGAATTTCCCCGCCTTCATCTTCCGACAACGGTGTTCTCTAACTAACCGACCTCATGGCCACGCAAGCCGCCGATTTCCAGACGCTTTCCCGCCGCTACACGGCGGACAAGCCCTTCCGTGCCTTCATCCAGAAGGCGCTCGGCGGCTATTACAAGAAGCGCGACGAGAACAAAGCCAACTTCCAGGACTGGCAGGGTGCGCGGGATCTCGCCGCAGAGACCAAGTACGAGGCGGTCAACCATCTCGACAAATACCTCCTCGAGTTCGAGCAGAAAATCACCGCACGCGGCGCCAAGGTCTTCTGGGCCCCGAACGCCGAGGCCGCCCGGGAATACATCCTCAAGATCGCCAAGGAGAACGGTGTCCGCTCCATCATCAAGTCGAAGACGATGACCAGCGAGGAGATCCACCTGAACGAAGCCCTCGAGAAGGAGGGCTTCGGCGTCTTCGAGTCGGATCTCGGCGAGTACATCGTGCAGCTCCGCAAGGAGGCTCCCTTCCACCTTGTCTTCCCCGCGATGCACCTCACGCGCAGGCAGATCAGCGACCTCTTCCAGAAGGAACTGGGTTCCAAGGCGACCGACGAACCTGAGGAGCTGACCATGATCGCGCGTGACGTCATGCGCCGGAAATACTGCGAGGCCGACATGGGGATCAGCGGCACGAACTTCGCCGTGGCGGAGACCGGCATGATCTCCATCACCGAGAACGAGGGGAATGCCCGCCTCACCACCTCGCTTCCCAGGATCCATGTCGCCCTGCTCGGCATCGAGAAAGTGCTGCCGCGCCTCGAGGATCTCTCTCTCTTCCTGCCGATGCTCGCCACCGCCGGAGCCGGGCAGACCATGACCTGCTACAACACCATGTACTCCGGGCCCCGCCAACCGGGCGAGCCCGATGGGCCCGAGCAGATGCATATCGTCCTGCTGGATAACCGACGAACCGAGCTCCTGGCCGATGCGGAGCAGCGTGACGCGCTTGGCTGCATCCGCTGCGGCGCCTGCCTGAATGTCTGCCCGATCTTCAAGAACGTCGGAGGCTACAGCTACGGAACCACCTACGGCGGTCCGATCGGCTCGGTCATCACTCCTCACCTGCGTGGTCTCAAGGACTGGAAGCACCTCTCCGCCGCCTCCTCGCTCTGCGGCGCGTGCACCGAGGCCTGCCCGGTGAAGATCGACCTACACCATCACCTGCTGCAGAACCGCCGCAACGGCGCCAAGGCCTCCCCGGCGGTCGGTGAGAAAGTCGCCTTCGGAGGCTTCTCCCTCATGATGGGCCATCCCGCCCTGTATCGCCTGGCCGTTGTCTTCGGACGCATCTTCCAACCGCTTCAGGGTTTGGTGAACGGGACGATCCTCGATCCGCTCCGCGCCTGGACCGGCTCGCGGAACTTCCCGAAGCTTGCGCCGAAGTCTTTCCACGAGCAGTGGAAGAAAGAACGGGGAGGGAGGAAATGAATCCCGGCCGTTCCATCATCCTGAACCGGATCCGCGAGGCGCTGAGGAACAATCCCGCCCCGCGTCCGCACACTTCCCATTCCCAGGCCGATGCCGCGGCCGAGACCCACGGCCATGCCCAGCGTGAATGGCTTCCCAAGGTCGGCGCCACCCTGCCCGAGCAGATCGACCTCTTCGCGAAGATCTCCGAGGGGCTCAAGACCGAGTTCCATCGCGTCCCGACCATCGACGCCGCGCACAATCTCCTGAAGCAACTCGCCGCTGCGGAGGGTTGGAAGAAGATTGCAAGCCACTCCCATCACGACACAGACTCACTCATCCAAGGAATCGATCTTCCCGTTGTCAGGACAGAGAAGGGATACGGGATCGACGAACTCGAGTCATGCGATGCCGGTGTCACCGGTTGCGAGGTCCTTGTCGCCCAGACAGGGGGCGTCATGGTCTCCGTCGAGAGCGCCGGTGGCCGCGCCCTCTCCGTCCTCCCTCCTCATCATGTCGTCATCGCGCGGGCCTCGCAGATGGTTCCCGACCTCACCGCCGCCTTCGAGCACGTGAAGAAGCGCTACGGCAAAAACTTACCCTCCTTCATGTCGTTCATCACCGGCCCGTCCAGGACGGGGGACATCGAGCGTATCCTGGTGCTTGGAGCCCACGGACCGAAAAGGCTGACCGTCCTTCTGATCGACTAGGCGTGGAGGCTCAATAGGAGGTTAAGCCGTTGGATGGGGGGTTTGGTAGACGGCGGCATAATACCATTTCCATGATTAGTCTGGTGGAATTGGCGAAGGGATTTTGGTGATGGGCTAGGCGGAAGACCGAGGGCTATCTGAAGATAACCCGAGGGATGACAACACCGCCCATCGCCGAAAGAACCAGCCGATTCCACCGGAATAAGAGTGGAGATGGTATAAGCCCACTCCCGGAGTGATGTCTGGATGAAGCGTTCAGCCCTGCCGTTGGTCTTGGGAGTATAGGGTTTCGTAAAATGGAGCCGGGTTGGCGACAGGATTTTCCCTTGCAGGCACCCTTGCAGAGACATTCTTTCACCAACATCACCGCTGTGCTTTGCCTGCGTCCATGACTGTTTGGTAGTTTCCTAACCTGCGCAAAACCCTTTCCGATCACCCATCCCCCTGTCCTCCATTACCTTTCCCCCTGTTTCCGGTACATCTCCAGGCGGCAGTCGAAGCCGCCCATATCGATTCCTTGGCGGTACTCGAGTTTGAGCGAGGGGTCGGACGGGCCGGTTCGGAGGGGATTGGCAAAGACAAGCCGCCCGCCTGGCTTGAGCGCGAGGGAGGCAGCCTGGTAGAGATCGGCGAAGAGACCCTGCATATCCTTCACCCGGACGCGGCGACCAAGCGGGGGGTTGGTGATCATGAGGGTGACGCTTCCGGGGGCGATGCCTGTGCGATTCCCGGGTTTCAAGGCCTCCCGGAAGTCGCACGCCGTGAAGGTCGATTGGACCCCGGAAAGTTTTGCAGCCATGATATTTGCCCTCGCAACATCGACTGCCTTGGGATCCAGATCCGTGCCGTGGAGCGCCTTCACTCCTCCAAGGAGACCCCTCTCCACCAGCTCCAGACCGGAGCCGCAAAAGGGATCCCAGACAACCTCCTGAGCGTGAGTTGGCTCCGGTCCCGCGAGCCTGACCATGCAGGCAGCGAGCGGTGGATGCGATGCGGCGGGTATGTCCTCCTGTCGGTAGGCAAGCCGGGGGTCGGGATAGAGACGGGGACGCAGTTCGACGGAGTATCCCCGTGAGCCTTTCTCTCCCCTGGCTGTCGAGATGACATCCACGGACCATGGGGCCTGACGCGAATCGTTGAGGTTCTCGGGCTCGAGTTCGTAAGCCCGTTCGACCACGCGGCGGATCGCGCCGCGCTGATGACCGCGTTCCGTGAAATCGAGTCGGTAGCGGGGCACTCCCTCCGTGGCGGATTTCATGAGATCCCGTGCCAGCGGCGATGCGATGAGCGAGGCAAGGGACTCGGCCCACGCAGGGTTGTTGTCATCGGGGATCGTTCCGAGATGGAAGCCGACCGTGGCGAAGCAACGGAGCCGGTAGAGCGCTGCGAGGGCGAACTCCCGCTCCGCTTGAATCGTGACGCATCCAGGGCGCACGGCGCCGATCCGGAATCCCTCATGGGGACGAAGCTTCTCCGCGGCCTCAGACTTCACGAAGTTTTCCAGCCCGCGTCGGCAGCGCAGATGGAGGAGCGTTCCTTCCAGCGGCAGAGATGCATTCAGGTCGATGGCCGCGGGTTTCTCACGGCGGGCAAGGCCGGCCATCACCTTCTGCTCGGTCAGGCTAGGCAGGATGCCCTCCCCCGCCAGCGCAAGGGTCGCGGCACCCCCGACCTTCTCGAGCGCCCGACCGATGTGACGTTGCTCGCGCTCCTCGCCGGTGGTGCGGAGCAGGGCGAGCATCCGCTCCTCTCCCTCTTCTCCTGCGCCGATTTTCGGCAGGGCGGCAGCGGCGTAGCGGCGGATTTTTTCCTGGGGATCTCCGAGCAAGGAGATCAGCCACGCGCGGACGGTTCGCTTCTCCTCCTCGGTGCCGAAGCGTCCGAAGATCATCCCGACCGCACGGATCACGGCGACTCGATCCATGCGGTCACGGGGAGATGCTGCATCGAATCTCACGACTTCCTCGCTCCAGAGTCGCTCCTTGGGAAGGTCACGCAACTGCTTGTAGAGATCCTGATCCGATTTCATGGCAAACAAGATATCGCGCAGAGGCGCAGCGACGCAGAGGAAAGAAAATTAATTTGGTCTCTCAGAGACAAGCCATCCGTTGAGCGGGCTATGAGCCGATGGCGCATCGGCAGCATGCAATCGCTTCCATCCCCTCTCCGCACCTCTGCTCTGCGGGAGTTTCTCAGCTTTCGGGGTTGCCTCGGCGCTCCGCGAAGAAGGCTTTGAGCAGTTGGGCGCTCTCGTTTCCCAGGACGCCTCCAGTGATCTCGCAGCGGTGGTTGAGCTCCGGCATCTGGAGGATGTTGATGAGCCCGCCGGCCGCACCTCCCCTCGTGTCATGGCATCCGAAGATGACGCGGCGAAGCCGTGCATGGACGAGGGCGCCGGCGCACATCGGGCAGGGCTCCTTGGTCACGTAGAGATCGCAGTCGTTCAGGCGCCAGTCTCCCAGCGCGTTCTCGGCCTGGGTGATGGCGAGCATCTCGGCATGAGCGGTCGCATCCTTGAGCGTCTCCACCTGATTCGCCGCGCGGGCGATGATCTTTCCCTCGCGCACGACGACGGCTCCGATCGGCACCTCCTCCGCCTCGTAGGCCTTCAGGGCCTGACGCATCGCCTGACCCATGAAATAGGCGTCGCTGGTCAGGTCGATGATCGGATCCTCGTCGGATAGCTCATCTTGGAAGGAGATTTCCATGAGTCATGAGCCTAGCCCAAAGAAACCTGAAACCTGAAACCTGAAACTTGAGGAAATCTCGCTGTCCATCCAGCGCCTCTCACCCCATCACCCATCACCGATTCACTATAACTTACGCGCGCATCGCGCGGATTTCCGCGGCGCGGTCGGTTGCCTTGAAGACGGAGGTCCCGGCGACCATGACATCGGCTCCGGCCTCGCGGCAGAGGCGGGCAGTCCCGGCGTTGATGCCGCCATCCACCTCGATGAGGAAGCCCAGCCCGAGATCGGTGCGGAGACGGTCGGCCTCGCGGATCTTGCCAAGCATGTCGGTCATGAAGGGCTGGCCGCCGAATCCCGGCTCCACCGTCATGATGAGCAGGATGTCGAATCGTCCGAAGAAGGCGCGGGCCTGATCGAGCGGCGTGCCCGGCTTGACGGAGAGACCGGCTTTCTTCCCCGCCGTGCGGACGCGGTCGAGTGTGATGCCGGCGTCGTGGTTCGCCTCGAGATGCGAGGTGACAGATGCCACGCCCTTCACCGCCAGGAACTGCTCGATGTAGCGGTCGGGCCGCTGGATCATCAGGTGGACGTCCAGCGGAAGAGTGGTGTGAGGCGACACGGCGGCGACGATTGGCTGGCCGAAGGAAATGTTCGGCACGAAGTCCCCGTCCATCACGTCGCAATGAATCCAGTCGGCACCGGCGGCCGTCACGCTCGCCACCTCGTCGCCCAAGCGGGCGAAGTCGCACGCCAGAATGGAGGGAGCGATGAGCGAGGGCCGCAGGGTGGGCATGGTGGCAGATCCGTGCGCCCGGCCTAGATGTGGATGGCGTGGCCGAGTGCGGCCTCGGTCGCCTCAAACATCGCCTCACTCAGCGTGGGGTGCGCGTGGATCGTGGAGGCGATGTCGTCGTAGGTGGCCTCGAGCGTGATGGCGAGTCCCATCTCGGCGATCATTTCGGTGGCGTCGGCCCCGATGATGTGCGCACCGACGAGTTCTCCGTGCGGCTCGTTGAAGAGGAGTTTCACGAAGCCCTCGCTCTCGCCGACCGCGAGTGCCTTGCCGCTGGCCTGGAAGGGGAACTTGCCGATCTTGAGCTTGAGTCCCTTTTCCTTGGCGGCGCGCTCGGTGAGTCCGACGCTCGCGACCTGCGGCTGGCAGTAGGTGCAGCCGGGGAAGGGGCGCTTGCGCACGGGGGTGCGCTTGCCGAACATCCCCTCGACGGCCTGGACCGCCTCGAAGCTGGCGACGTGGGCGAGCCACGGAGGCCCGATGATGTCGCCGGCGGCGTAGACGCCGGGGATGCTGGTTTCGTAGCGGTCGTTGACGGAGAGGTAGCCCCGGTCATCGAGCTTGAAGGGGGCCGCGCCGCCCGGCAGGAGCGGGGAGACGCCGATGGCGACGAGGGCGACGTCGGCCGTGAGGGTTTCATTCGCGCCGCCGGAGACGGTGATCTGGACGCCCTCCTTGGTGGAGGTGGCTTTCTCGACCTTGGTGCCGGTGAGGATGCGGATCCCCTGCTTGACGAGTGACTTCTCGAGTGCGACGGAGACCTCGGTGTCCTCGACGGGGAGGATGTTGGGCATCATCTCGACGATGGTCACCTTGGTGCCGAAGGCGTTGAAGAAATAGGCGAACTCGACGCCGATCGCACCGGCACCGATGACGATGATCTCCTTGGGCTGCTTGGCCAGCGCAAGCGCATGGCGGCTACCGATGACGCTGGTGCCGTTGAACGGGAAGCCCGGCATCTCGCGGGTGACGACGCCGGTGGCGATGAGGATCTTGGCGGCGGTGAGTGTCTGCTCCTTGCCGTCCGACCCCTTGACCTCGACGACACCGGTTTTGGGAACGCTCGCGTCGCCGCGTACGTAGTCGACCTTGTTCTTCTTGAAGAGGAACTCGATGCCGCCGGCGAGTTTGTCGGCGACCTTGCGGGAGCGGCCGATAACCTTGCCCCAATCGTATTTCAGGCCGGAGACCTCCAGTCCGAAGTCGGCGGCGTGATGGCCGATGAGGGAGTAGAGTTCGGCATTCTTGAGTAGAGCCTTGGTCGGGATGCAGCCCCAGTTGAGGCAGGTTCCTCCGGCTCGCTCCTTCTCGACGACGGCAACGCGCTTGCCGAGTTGCGCGGCGCGGATCGCGCCGACATAGCCGGCGGGTCCGCCGCCGATGACGATGAGGTCGTAGGGTGTCGTGGCCATAAGTGGGGAGATTGTTAGGGAAGTGAAGGCGAAACCGCAAGGCGGCTCTTGCCCGCAACTTCGAAGAGGCTATCGTTTCCGGATGGAGATCACCCTTTCACTTGCCGATGGCATACCCGTCTTCGCCCTTGCCGGACGCCTGGATGTGGCGACCAGCCCTGTTCTGGAGGAGCGGCTCGCGCCGTTGTATGAGGCGTCGGGTTCCAAGCTCGTCATGGATTGCTCCGATCTCACCTACGTCAGCAGCGCGGGCCTCCGGGTCTTTCTCATGTGCCAGAGGCATCTGTCAGCCGCTGGCGGTGGGTTGGCTTTTGCCACGCTCGGGAAGCCCGTGCGGGAACTATTCCACCTGGCGGGGCTCGAGGATCTCTTCATCATCGAGGAGACACCCGAAGCTGCTGCGGGCAGGCTGACTGCGGGGAAGTAGGGGATGGGGGATGGGGGATGGGGAATAGTTTAAGGGGAATCGTGGAGCGTCGATATGTCTGGATGTTTCACCCAGAAGGTGAATCATCGCATGGTTAATACCGTTGAGTTGAAACGTTACCACGTGCTGACAGCAGGCTCTCATTCAACTCTCCGAGCCGAACCATGATCAGCAAACTTCTTGCTGACACCCGCTCGAATTCAGGTTCAGGGGTTGCCGAATCCACCTTGTAATATTGACGCCAAATCCTTCCGAGTGCCGTTGCGCCCTTTCAGGGCTACCTTCGGTAGTCTTCCGCGGATCTTTTGTACTCGCTTGCGCCCGCAAGGCGCGCCGTTTGGGCCCATCTTTGTTGGCTAAAACTCACCCACCATGGTCTCGTTTCAGAGCCTTGGTTGTAACGCTTCTGACCATTTTAACCCCATTCCCCGCGTTAATCCCCTACTTCTGCTGGAGAAAGATGTCTCTTTACTGGGAGATGATGAAATTTCCTGACATAACGCCTGTCTCTGGTTGAGAACTCTTCTGGAGAAGACGGTTTTTCACATCCTGCGGAAGGGAGGAGGAATTGACCCATTGGGCTGCGGCGGCTGGATCGACCCTCATCCACCTCGTGCCAACGCTTTGCTGGGCTTTGGAACGAAGGTCGGCATCCTCCATCCCCGAAGCCAGGCCGATGGCGGACTGGGGGTCGCTTTGGGCCATCGAGAAGAGGGAAACTATGATTTTGTTATCCCGGGATTTTCCAACGGGAAGAGATTGGGCCACTTCCAACGCGCCTTTCGGATCAGTCGTCTGCATCGCCCGGATTGCTCCGTCTAAAATCCGTGACTTGATCTCCGGATCGGTCTGCTGGTTCGCCCAGTCAAGGGCCGCCTTTTTATCGTTCATCGCCCAGTTGGCGGCGATTGTGTCGATGGCTTGGTTTTGCTGATTACCGGGGGGAATTAAGTCCAGCAGGTCAATCGCCTTGGCAGGATTATTCTCGGCAATCTTGTAAATCATCTGGTTGAGTGCTCTATCCTTGGCGTCTCCGTTTGGGAGCTTGCTGACATAGTTAAGAGCAGCATCCGCATCCTTATCTGCCCACTCGTTCAATGCATACCTCTGGGAAGAGATGCCCTGATCACCGGGCAAAGAGGAGGCTATTCCCATGGCAGTGGCTGGATCCTTCCGGGCTAGTCCATAGAGAATATGATCCATGGCTCGATTGCGCAATGTTCCGGGCGGCAGGGACTCCACCCTGGCCTTGGCCGCCGCGAAGTCTTGGAATCCCCATGACGACGCGACGCTCCCGATGGCGTCGCTTTTTTCCGTCACGTTTCCAATCCCCTGTGCGTAGGCGAGCGCGGCCTTGGGATCCCTCTCCACCCATCGGGAGAGAAGCATATTCCGAAGTTGTTGCCGTTCCAATGAAGTCTTCATGGAATTCGCCTCGGAAAGGGCATCTAAGATTTGCGAGGGATCGAGTGACTGCACTGCGTCATGCTGGAGCATATAAACTTTTCTCTCATTTAACTCCGCCTTGGCTTTTTTGATCCGCTCCCTGAATTCTTGTAATGAGGAAGGAGCTTTGGTCATGCCGTCTCCCTTTTCAGCCGCAGCCAGATTGATTGTCTTTTCCTCTCTCCCAGCCTCCTTGACGCCCGACCCTGGAGCACCTGCTGCTTCGACTCGGGGAGAGGGCGTGGCCGTCACTATGGGGGATTTCGCGTAACGGAAACCGGCAACACCGCCGACGGTGGCACTTACACCGATGAGCAGGATGATAAGGAGAAACTGAAGGGGTTTCATGGCGGTTAGGGAGTGTCCTATTGTATCCCGATTTTTGCAACAGCGCGATCTCTATAGGGGAGGATGGTGGGTCCCGAAAAGGTTACAAGGGGCTGAAGTCAGAGGCTGTATGGAAACTCATGAAGTCATCTTTTGACGACACTTTACCTGCCTTCTGCCTCCCGACTCCTGAGTCAGGTCTCTCCCGGATCTACGTTGTAACGTTTCACCTTTTTAACTCTTTTAACAAGGCCCCCTATGTTCTCAGAACTTCCCGATGCAAATTACGTGTTCTACGTTCCAACTTTTTAACCCCTTTCACCGCTTCCTGATTCCTGCCCTGCTGAGATTTTCCTGATCCAGACAGCCAGTACGGAAATGTCGGCGGGGGTGATCCCGCTGATGCGGGAAGCCTGACCCAGCGTCTCAGGGGCGTAGGAGCGAAGCTTCTGCCTCGCCTCAAGGCGCATGCTCGGAATGGCATCGAAGTCGATCCCTCCGGGGATCGTATGCGACTCTTGTCCTCGCTGGCGCTCTATTTGATCCTGTTCCCGGCGTAGATACCCCTCATACTTGAGGTCTGTCTCGACCAGCCCCCATATCTCGGGACTATACTTTCCATAGAGATCGGCGGGGAGCTTGTTTGGTTCGTTCCCGGTGCGCTTGATCCACTGGGCTAATTGTAGTCCATCATGTTGAATAAGAATGACTTCCTTTGAAATGGATTCGAGGGCTTCCCGCTTGGCCCGGAAAACGCGGGCGCGGTATTCACAAGCTATTCCTAGATCTAAAGCCTTTTCAGTCAACCTGATATCACAATTGTCCTGACGCAGACGCAGTCTGTATTCCGCACGGCTGGTGAACATCCGGTAGGGTTCGGGCGTCCCCCTCGTGACGAGATCATCGATCATGACCCCGATGTAGGCCTCCTCCCGACCCAGTTGGAAGGGTGGCTTCGACTGAACCTTGAGGGCGGCGTTGATTCCAGCCATGAGACCCTGGGCCGCCGCCTCTTCGTATCCCGAGGTGCCGTTGATCTGGCCCGCGAAGTAGAGTCCCTCAATCCTCTTGGTTTCGAGCGTGGCATGGAGCTGGTGAGGGGGGCAGTAATCATACTCGACCGCATAGCCGGGTCGCAGAATCTCGGCATTCTCGAGTGCCGGAATGGAGCGTATGAAGGCATACTGCACCTCATAAGGAAGGCTAGTGGAGACGCCGTTCACGTAGATCTCTCCCGTATGCCTCCCTTCCGGTTCCAAGAAAATCTGATGGCGCGGCTTCTCTGAAAACTTCACCACCTTATCCTCGATGGAGGGGCAGTAGCGCGGTCCCACCCCATCGATCACACCAGCATAGAGAGGGGATTGGTGGAGGTTTGAACGGATGATCTCGTGGGTCTGCTCGGTGGTGTAGGTGATCCAGCACGGAATTTGTTCCACATGGAACATTCCTTTTTCCGGATCATGATGGTTCAGCGTGTGGATATCGTCCTTCCTCCGCGCAATGCTTTCCGGTATATGGGAAAAGAGGGGGATCGGGGTGTCTCCTTCCTGTCGTTCGCAACGGGAAAAGTCGATAGACTTTGCAAGAAGGCGGCAAGGGGTTCCTGTCTTGAATCTCCCAACTTCGAAGCCGAGGTACTTGAGGTTGTCACTCAGGGTAGAGAGGGCATCGCCCATGCGGCCGCCGGGTTGATTATTCAGGCCGACATGGAGGAGGCCCCTCATGAATGTCCCTGTGGTGATGATGACGCTCATTGCCAGAAAGCGAAGCCCAATATTCGTTTCTGCACCCACCACCCGGTCACCCTCGAGGATAAGCGCAGTGATATTGGCCTGCTTGAGGCTGAGATTGGGAAGATTCTCTAAGAGCGCCTTGATCCGAAACTGATAGGCTTTCTTATCGCATTGAGCCCGCGGTGCTCGGACGCTGGGTCCCTTGGAAGCATTGAGCATCCGGAACTGGATGCCGGTGGCATCCGTGTTGAGACCCATGAGACCCCCGAGGGCGTCGATCTCCCGGACCATGTGTCCCTTGGCCAATCCCCCAATGGCGGGGTTGCATGACATCTGGCCGATCGTGTCGGCATTCTGGGTGAGCAGAAGCGTCTGCGCTCCCATCATTGCTGCGGCATGAGCAGCTTCTATCCCGGCGTGCCCGGCGCCAATGACAAGGACATCAAAATGAGTAGGGTAGGTGAACATGGTTGTATTCCACATGGAACATTTCTATAAGTATTTTTATATTAATTACTTATAAATATTTATCTGTTTTTTTATCTTGGGTTTTCCTTGAGTTCTTAAATTGTTGGATTTGAACTCTTCGATTGGGGAACAGATTGTGAATGGTATGCCAACGAATGGGACAGGAATGGGAAAAGATGTTTCACGGAACAATCTAACCCTCGGTGGCGAACAACCGCGAGAAGCCCATTCACAGAAACAAATGCCCCAGCAAAGCAGATGGATAAAGGGACTTCGAGAGAAAGGCACATGGTATTCACACTATTAAGAAGAAGAAGAATCTACCCTCCAAAAAATTTCATCAATACATGGTGTGAACAGATCGGAAATCCCGGGGCCCGGTAGAGCTTACTTTCCGGAGAGCGAAAACAATAGCACGCCCGGCTACGGGAAGCGCTGATTTAATCGCATAGAGGCCGTTGCGGGAAGCCGTAGCGGATGCGAAGCAACGACCGGGCAAGCCATGGGCCGCGGGCAAGGTGGCTTGGCACGAGCATCCCCGCAGAGGGCTGTAAGTGCCAAGCCAACGCAGCTGGCCCCCGTGCCACGCCACGAAGCCAAAGGCTTTGTGGCCTTTGGCTTGTATCTCCGCAACCCGGAGGGCTGAAGCCATTTGTCGATTTTTGCGGCGTTGCTCGCTCGGGCGAGACCGCTGCGGGTATCGCCCAGCACTCGCGCCTTCAAAAATCAGCAAATGGCATTCAGCGGCCTTCATGGGATTTAATCAGCGCTTCCCTAGGGAAGAAATCTTTCCGTTCAGGGAAAGCTCCCTTATCGTACCGGCGCGTCTCCATGGGTGCCACAAAGAAGAAAAAACCGCTAACGGGAAAGGGCAAGGGTTCCCTCTTCCTGTGGTTGTTCCTCGCGTCGCTTTTTCTGTCTCTTCTCTTCCATGCAATTTTTTTTAGGAAAGCGGAATCCTGGAAGGTGATGGGATTTTCCCCTGAGGGATATGACAAGATCGTGCCGCGTACATTCCGGATGAAACGGGTGGAGATCGATCCCAAGACTCTGGAGGAGCCGGCGCCGACACCACGCAAAAAAGAGCCTCCCCAGCCTGTCGCGGTGGAAAAAGAAAGTCCGCAGATCCCGACCGCTCAGGAGGGGGCGTCGAAGGAGATGATACTCACCAAGCCGGTGGAGATGGAGATTCAGGAAAAACCCGGAGTATCACAGGGGGAGATCTCGGCGCTGATGAAGAAAGGGGAGAAAGGAATCATGGAAACCTCCATCTACATTCCAGAACCTAAGCAGGCGCAACAACCTCTCGCTGGAATCGAAGAGAAGGTAGCAAACGAAAGAAGTGTGACAGGTAGAGGAATGGAACCTAGGTTCAGTTCCCTCGATGATCTGCTGGCGGGTGGGGCGCAGGTGACACCAGCAACGGCACCTATCTTGATGCCCACAGATTTGCTCTTTGAGTATGATTCCTCCACGTTGAAACCAGAAGCCGCCGCATCACTTGCCAAGCTCGGCAAGCTGATTGCCCGGAACTCGGGTTCGACATTCCGGATCGAGGGGCATACCGATTCCTTCGGTAGCGACGACTATAACACGGCGCTGAGCCGCCGGCGTGCGGAGGAGGTGAGGGGATGGCTCCAAAAATCTGCGGGTATTCCCCCAGGACGCATCACGACGGCAGGCCTTGGAAAGTCGCGTCTCCTGGTTCCGGCCACGGGAAGTGTTGCGGAGCAGCAACTCAACCGGCGTGTGGAGATCGTGATCACCGCGACCCAGCCATAGAAATTATTTCTGACACCATGGAGGGAATCGTTCCACTTTCAGAGCACCGGGCACGCATCCAACAGGAGGTGGCTAAACAACTCGCCGCCGTGATGGACGGGGAGATGGTGCTGCCGGTGCAGAAACTGCAGAGCTTCCGCAAAAAGGAGGAGCACCGGCTCAAGCTCTGGCACCGCGCCGAGGGAGGAGGCAGGGAAATCGCGTCGCGCCGCGCCGAGATGGTGGACATTCTCTTCCGAGAGATTTTCCGTTTCTCGACGATCAGGGAGACGGGCGAAAAAGAAGTCCCTGGACTAATGGTCGGGGCTTTCGGCGGCTATGGGCGCCGAGAACTCAATCCCTGCAGCGACGTCGACATAACCTTTTTTCACGAAGGGACCAAGCCAACCAAGCAGATGGAGCAGATCATCTCCTCGTGCCTCATGGCGCTCTGGGATCTCGGGTTCAAGGTGGGCCACGCCACACGGTCGATCAAGGGTGCGCTGGAACAGGCCAATTCAGACATGATGACCAAGACGGCCATGATCGAAAGCCGCTGGCTGGCCGGTGACAAAAAACTCTTCGAGAGCTTCCGCGCGAAGTTCGGTAAAGCCTGCGTGAAGGGGAAGGAAAAGGACTACATCGCCTTCCGCATCGAGAACCTGAAGGAACTGCGCAGCCGCTACGGGGCGAGCGTCTTCATGCAGGAGCCGAATATCAAGTCGGGTTGCGGCGGCCTGCGCGATTACCAGAACCTGCTCTGGACCGGAATGTTTCACTCGGGAGCCAGCAACACTGCGGCACTCGTCGAGGAGAAGATCCTCCGGGAAAGGGAGAGGCGCACGCTCGAGGAGGCTCATGATTTCCTGCTGCGCGTCCGCACCGAGATGCATTACCAGACCGGACGAGCCACCGACCAACTGACCCTCCAGCTCCAGGGAAAGGTCGCCACCGCCCTCGGCTATCCCGAAAAGAACATCCTGCGGCGGTGCGAGGCCTTCATGCGGGACTACTACAACCGCACCCGCAGCATCCATCTCATCACCACGCTCGCTCTCGGCCGCATCCGCGAAGAGCACGGGATCAAGTCGGGGATCCTTACCAAGTTCCTCGGCCGCCGACAGGAAACCGTCGACGAGATGATCATCCGCAACGGCGAGATCTTCCCGAAGACGCGGGACATCTTCAACCGCGACTCGGGGCGAATGATGAGGGCCTTCCAGCTCGCCCAGACCCGCAAGCTCGGATTCTCGGCCGAGATGGAGGATCTGGTGAAGAGGCGTCTCCGGCTCGTCGACCGGACCTTCCAGTACAACAAGGAGAACCGCACGGTCTTCCTCGCCATCCTCTCCCGGAAGGGGGAGGTGAGTCGCATCCTGCGCCTGATGCACGACCTCGGATTCCTCGGAAAATACCTGCCCGAGTTCGAGCCGTTGACCTGCCTGGTCCAGCACGAGTTCTTCCACCGGTACACGGCCGACGAGCACACGCTGAGGTGCGCCGACAAGATCGATGACCTGCTCTTCGCCACCGATCCAAAGCTGAAGCGCTACGGCGAAATCTTCCGCCAATTCGACGATCCGGCGGTCCTCTACCTTGCCATGCTCCTGCACGACACGGGGAAGGCGGCCAACACCCGCCGTCACGAGGAGGCGAGCGCGCTCGCGGCCCAGAAGGTGGCGCGGCGCCTGCAGCTTTCGCCTGAACGGAAGAGGATGCTCATCGCCCTGGTCTCGGCTCACGGCGAGATGAGCGGCATCGCCCGCACCCGCAACATCGAGGATCCGGCGACCGTCGAGGAATTCTCGGTAATCGTGCGCGACCCCGTGATGCTCGACGCACTCATGGTGATCACGCTGGCCGACGGCATGGGCACGAGCGACGAGGGGTGGAGTGACTGGAAGGAGCAGATGGTCTGGCAACTCTACCACCAGACCCGCGCCTACCTGCGGGACAGCGCCGGCTACAGGCAGGAGAGGTTCCAGCGCCGCGAGGAGCTGCACCGTCAGGTGGCGGAAACCCTCCCCGAGAGCTACAGCGAGGAAATCGAGGCGCACTTCGGCGGGATGCCTGAGCGCTACTTCCAGACACGCGACGCAGCGGAGATCCGCACGCACCTTCAGCTCTTCCGGAAGTTCTTCGATCAGGGACTCCGGCAGGAGGGGCCGAACCTCGATCCCGTGATCCAGTGGATCGATCATCCCGAAGCGGGTCACGCCGAGGTGCTGGTGTGCGGGTGGGATCGCGAGCGCCTGCTCGAGCGGATCGCCGCCGCCTTTCTCGAATCCGGTATCAACGTGCTGGGAGCCGACATCTACACCCGGACCGACAAGCTGGCGCTCGACATCTTCAGGGTCTCCAACCACCGGAACGAACCGCTCCCCAGAGAGCGGGAACGGATGCAGTTCAAGGAACGCCTCGACGACCTGCTGCCGGCGCCCGGGAGCCGCACCGTGCCCGCGCCGAAGAGCCCCTCCCTTCCGCTCCGACGCGCACCGGAGAACGAGGAGGAAACGCCGGTCTGGGTGGTGGTCAACAACAACGCCCACCCGACTTGCACCATCCTGGAGGTGCAGGCACCCGACCGGCTCGGACTGCTCTACCATCTGCTCCGCGCCATCTCCCACGGCGGCATCTCGATCGAAGCGGCGCGCATCGCCACGGAACAGAACGCGGCGCTCGACGTCTTCTACCTCCGCACCAAGGAGGGAGGGAAAATCACGGAGCGCAACGCCCTGATGCGCCTGGAGCGCCGGCTCCGGACGGCCTCCGGGATTGCCGGAAGCCCTCGGGGAGAGTGAGGATGCGCCCGGTCATCCGACTCTGCTGGAGAGGAGCGATCCGCCCGTTGTTCCATCATCCCCGGGCGGCCCTGCTGGGCGTCCTGAGCATCGCGCTGGGCGTGGCGGTTTTCCTGGCCATCACGGTTGCCAACCGGAGCGCCGCGGGGAGCTTCCACCGCGCCTTCGAGATGGTGACGGGGAGCGCCGATCTGGAGATCCGCGGGAAAATCCCCGAGACCGTCCTGCCGCAGGTGCAGCGTTGCACCGGGGTCGCCGGTGCAACGCCGCTCATCGAGTCGATGGTGACGCTGCCCGACACGCCCGGTGAATCCCTGCGTCTCGCCGGAATCGACCCGTTCACGGCCAAGGGACTGCTCGGGTTCGAGGCGACCATGGGATCCGACTCGTCTGCCGACTCATCAGGAGATCTGGGCGAGTGGCTCGCCGCTGACGACACGATCGCCGTTACGCGGGAATTCCTGGCGAATCACGGCCTTAAGCCTGGTGATACGCTCAGGCTCCAGGGACCCGGCGCGCCCAGGACCATGCGGATGACCCATGTCATCGGTACCGGGGATGGTGCTGTCAGCGGGGTCGGGGTTGTTGCGACCGATCTGGCCACCGCCCAGGAGTGGACCGGGCGTACGGGCCTGCTCACGGCCATCCTGGTCAAGCTGGAAGACCCGGCGCGTCGCGACGAGGTGGCCCGACGGCTGAGAAGCCTTCTGCCCGGAGATGTAACGGTCGATCCACCGGCGCGCCGTTCGCGTCAGGTCGACATCATGCTCTCCGCATTCCGCCTGAACCTCACCGCGCTGAGTCTGGTCTCGCTCATGGTGGGGATGTTCTTCGTCGGCAATTCGGCGGCCGCCGCCGTGGTCCGCAGGAGAGTCTCCCTAGGCATCCTCCGCGCTGTCGGAACCGGGCGCGGCGAGATCCTGGCGATGGTCCTCGCCGAGGCCGGACTGAGCGGTTTAGTCGGTGCGTTGCTGGGCATTCTTGTATCACCGCTACTGGCGGGAGTGATGGCGGCCCCCGTGTCAAAAACCGTGACCGCACTCTATCTCCCCGTCGATGCGCAGGGGGGCTGGCCAACGACGACCGAAGCGTTTGCCGGCGTGTTGGCGGGTGTGGTGGCGGCCCTTGTCGCCGCGTGGATCCCCGCGCGCCAGGCCGCGCGCGTCGATCCCACACGCGTGCTGCATCCCGGTGCCGCACCGGAAATTTTTCCGCTCCCGGCCGCGCGTCTGGCCGCATGGGGGGCGGGCCTGCTGCTGCTTGCGCTGCTGCTTTCTCTCGGTGCCCTGCATGGCTGGCCCGCCCTGCTCGGGTTCGGGGCGGCCTTCCTGGTGCTAGCGGGTTTCTCGCTGACCGTGCCCGCAGTCATGACGTTCGCGTCGCACCTGTGCGGAAGAGGGCGAGAACATGAGGCGCACGGGGTGATCGCCCGGCTGGCGCTCGGGCAGACCATGCGCTCCCTCCACCGCACAGCCCCGACGGTTGCGGCCCTTGCCGCCGCCGCCGCGATGACGGTGGGCATCAGTGTCATGATCCACTCATTCCGTGGGAGCGTGGTCTCATGGGCCGGCCGGACACTTACGGCCGATCTCTTCATCGCGCCGGCTTCCAACGAACTGCTGGGGCTGGAGCACACGATTCCCGAATCGGCTGCGGCATGGTGGTCGGCACGCCCCGAGGTCTCGGCGGTCGGGACATTCCGCGAAGTCGAGGCACGCACGGTGTCCGGTGAGCCGGCGACGCTCGGCATCGTCTCGGGGCCCGCACGCGGGGCGATCGACTTCCTGCACGGCGATGCAGCTGCAAAGACCGCCGCGCTCGAGGAGGGAGGGTGCACGGCGCTCTCTGAGAGCCTGGCGCGGAGGTTGCATCTCGGACCGGGAGACCAGCTGGAATTGACCGGACCGCGGGGCGTCGTACGCCTGAAGGTGCTCGATCTCTACCGCGATTACACCCGTGACCGCGGGATCGCGATGGTGGGTGCGGGGTATTTCCAGAGAGTCTGGGGCGCGGACGGGGTCCACTCGCTGGCCATCGAATTCCGCAAGGGAACCTCCCCCGCGTCCATGGAGCGGAGTCGCGGGGAGTTCGTCGCCGCATTCGGTGGGAAGGATGCGTTCATCTGCTACGGCAATGCCGCCCTCAAGCAACGGATCATGGAAATCTTCAACCAGACCTTCGCGGTGACCGCCGTGCTCCGCACGATCTCGATCGCCGTCGCGATCGGCGGGGTGATGCTGACGCTCGGGATCCTCGTCCTGGAGAGGACCCGCGATCTCGGCGTGCTGCGGTCGATGGGTGCCTCGACCGCTCAGGTCGCCCGCATGATGCTGGCCGAGGCGGCGCTCATCGGATTCCTTGCAAGTCTCGTCGGCATCGCGAGCGGATCGGCGCTGGCCCTGGTGCTGACATGGGTGATCAACAAGGCCTTCTTCGGATGGAGCATCGATCTCTCCTACCCATGGCTGGAGTTGGTCCTGCTTCCGCTCTGGATGACGGCGGCGGCACTCGTGGCAGGATTCTTCCCCGCACTCAGGGCCGCACGGATTCCCCCCGCCTCTGCCTTGCGTATGGAGTGATGCAAGGCCTCAGGAAGTTAAAATGTTACAGCGTTAATAGGGTTACAAGGGACTGCATTGGAAAACTTGTTTTTGGATCTTTGGCCCTTGCTACTGCGACGAGTTCTCTGAATTCGCCATCTCGATTCTCAGATCAGTGCAGTTTTGATCCACCTTGACGCCACTTGCTTCCGCCAAGCGGTGGCGCCCTTTGGACTACGACATCGTCGAAGTCTTACGCGGCATCTCCCAGAGCCTTGGTCGTAACGCTTCAACTTTCCAACTTTTTTAACCCCTTTACCCCATCACCGATTGCCGACAACCCCCACTTGAAAAGAATTGGCTCTTCGCTATTGGAAGTGGGGAAATGTTCCGGAAAAGACACAGAATGAGTTTCACGCAAAGAACGCAACGATCGCAAAGAGGGATTCCACGTCGCTGAGTTTTTCAAGGATCGCTTTTAAGAACTTGCATAAAACAAAGTTGTTTCTCTTTTCTGTTTCATCGGGCGCTACTCTTTGATCCAACAGCGAGGCGCCAAAGAATTTCTTGGGTTAGAAGCACTTAAAACCGAAATTAATGAACTTTTTTGAAAAAAGTGCTTGCGGCGGGAGCATTTTTCCATAAGATCTGCTTATCGAAAGATTGTTCTGGGGGGAACAACAGGCCGTCGTACCAAATGGTGCGGCGGCCTGTATCTTTTTGGACTGATTTCCGGAAGCGGCTTCTTTTCACGGGTCTTTCCGGTCGCTTGCAGGCATAATCCGCGATCAGTAACAAAAGAAGCGCCATGCCTTTTAGTCCCACCACCCATGATGAGGCGGAGCATCCACCCGCTCTTTCGGGAACACCGACGGCCTGGACCACGCTTGGCATCATCGCGCTGCTGATCGCGGGATGGCTTTTCGCCGATGAGCTGATTTGCGGGGTGATCCGCGCGACGTTGGTCGCGGCGAGCTGGCAGCGGGGGGAGAGAGTCCATGTGGAGAAAATGCACCTCGCTGGAAACGGGGGTGTGGAGTTGCGTGGCATCGAGTGGAGCTTCGGACCCAAGGAGCACAGGAGTTCCCTGAAATGCGAATGGGCGATCCTGAGCATCAACTCGCCCTGGCGTCTGATCTTTCACGGCGCAGGCGGGGAGCATCGCATCCTCCGCGATGTGATGGCGGGTAAATCCAGGCTGCTGGTTGATCTTCGCGCGACACCGAAGGGAGAGAAAACCTCCCACACAAAACACCTTCCTGCCCTGCCGTCGTTATCCAACCATGCTCTCCTGCCCGAAGCGTTCACCGCCGGGCCCGTCGACACGGTTATGGTCGGTGAGAGCGGACGTCTCGCAGCGAACGGCCTCTATCTGCGCCTCCCTTTCCGCTGGCCCGGCAGGATCACCTTCAGCGATTCGACGGCCGATATGGGGAGCTGGCACAGGACGATACCGAAGGGATCCGCCCCGGCATTCTGGGACGGAACAACGCTGCGAATCGGGGAGATGGGTCTGGGTGAGGGCATTGATCTCCAAGAGTTGACACTTAAACCGCTGGATGAGCGACTGGAGTTCGGACTTCACGGGATGATCGGCAAGGGAATTCTCCGGGGGGACGGCTCCCTCGGCACCAAGGGCACGGCCGGATGGCTCGAGGTGACACTGGTCGGGGAACGACTCGGACTGGAGGCATTCTCGGGATTGATGAAGGATGAAAACCGCGCGACGGGAACGATCCAGCAGGCTCGCTTCACTTTCCGTGGCGATCCCGGCAAGCCGTTGGATGCGGATAGCGCGCTGAGGCTGGTAGCCACGAATTTCCGTTGGGAGGGCAAAGGCTGGGAGTCGCTCCGTATCGCGGCCACGTTGACAGGCCACACACTCACGCTTTCAGAAATGCTCCTGCGTCAGGGCGACAACGAGCTTGAGGCCGAGGGGCAGAGCAGGCTTCCCGCGGACTGGCGCGCCATCCTGCGCGCGCCGTTCAGCGGCACCTTCCGCGCGACGCTTGCCGATGCTGGGACGCTTGCCGCCCTCGCCGGGCCGGAGTTGGTCCCGCTCGGTGGAGGTCTCTCCTTCGAGGGAGAACTTCGCGGTGCCGACAACAAAGCGGAGGGCTATTGCAACTTCATGGGAAGCGAAACGCGCCTCCGCGACCTGAGCGTCGATTGGATGAAGGGGTGCATCCTCTTTGAGGGAGAGAAAACCCAACTCGCCTATCTCGAGGCAAGCGCGGGGGGAGACCGGATCGTGGCCGAGGGAACAGTGGCCAACAGCAGGCCGCATGCTTACACCGCAAAGGCGGACGTGGCCGTGAAGAATCTCACCAAGAGCCTTGCACAACTAGGCATCACGACCCCTCCGGCGATCGGTGGCGGCGCGCTCCGGGCCACTTGGCAGGGAGAGGGGGAGACAAGCACCACCAACCACACGGGCACTTTTCAAGCAAGCGTCTCGGACTGGGTGAGCCGCCGTACCAAGGCCGGCATGTCGGGTCGCTTCGAGGGGAGCTACACGCCGGGCCGCCTGGAGCTTTCGAAGGCGGATTTCTTCCAGGGGGACCTCACGCTTTCCATGCAGCTGAAAGCCACCCATGGGAACATCACGGCCTCCTCGATCAAGGCGACGCGTCCCGGAAAACCAAAGCCGCTGCTCGAGGGCTCCCTCTCGTTGCCCGTTGATCCGGATGATTTCCGCGAGAGCGGCGATGCGCTCCGGACGCTCGCCATGGATTCACCCGTGTCCATGAACATGCTCTTCCGCGGGATCAAGGCTGAGGAGCTCGCTGACCTCCTTGGTCAGCAGGCAGGTTTCACCGGAACTCTGGAAGGGGCGATCGCCGGGACCGGAACCCCTGCCGAACCCGATCTCAACGGAACCCTCAGGATCGGAAAGTTCTCGCCGGGAGTAGGCGGTGCACCGCGTGATCTCACCCTTGCCGTCTCGACCGGCAATCACATCGTCACGGTCGGGTTGGAGCAGCAGCCCGCCTTGAATTCCCCGCTTCGTCTCCAGGCCACGCTGCCGCTTCACCTTGCCATCGACCACGGTCGCCTTCGTCTTGCCGACGAATCCGCACCGATCGAGGCAAGCGCCACACTGCGGCAGGTTCCTCTGGATGGATGGATCGACCTGCTGGACGGAAAGAAAACCGTGCCCCTTCTCCAGTCAACGGCCACGGGTGACGTGAAACTTTTGGGAACTGTCGCTAAGCCGACCTTGGAGGGTTCGCTCGTGATCAAGGCACGCGAGGCGATTCTCTTTGGACCGACGAGACTCCAGAACCTTGACCTGACGTTCCGCATGGATGGAAAAAGCCCCGTGATGACCATGACCAACGGCTCGGCCAGCTACGCGGGAAAGCCCCTCGCCCTTTCCGGAACGCTTGCGCTCCTTGGTCAGGAGAGCGAGGCGAAGTGGAGTCTGGACGGGAACGACCTGCCGGTTTCCCTCGGGTCGGAAATCCACACGGTTGCCGCGGCCGCCCTTCAACTCGCGTCCAAGGGAACGAACGCTCCGGTGCTCGCCGGCACCGTCACGCTGAAACCCGCCGCCCTCGATCTGCGCCGCAAGCTCACCCCGGTCTTCTCACCACCTGGGCTGATGATCTCGCCCGTCCCCTTTTCCACACAGGGGGCGCCGGGATCTTCGCTCGACAACCTGCAGCTCGATCTTGCCGTGAAGACGCCCGCGCTTCCCCACACCGAGAGAGAGAGCCTCACCCTCGCCCCGCTTGTCATGGCGGACTTTATGGTCAGGGGGTCGGCCAATTCGCCCAAGATCACCGGTAGCGTCACGGCGATCAACCAGACCCTACGCCTACCCTCGGGAACCTTCCATCTGCCTGAAGCCAAGCTCCTCCTCGGCGAGGGCGGCGAACGCTTTGAAGCCGAACCTGCCTTCGGCATCACCAGCCTGGGTCTCTGCACGGTGACGCCGGCTGGGCCCGCTTCCGCCCTCAGATGCGGGATCGCGGGACCGGAGGGAACCACGGCACCCGATCTGATGATGGCGTTGCTCAGCCCCGTTCCCAAGCGCGGCGAGAAGGCGGTGAATTCCGCGGCGATCCTTCAGGGAGCCGCATGGGCAAGGCAGGTGATGGTCTTTCCGACGCAGGCCGCTGAATGGAGCACCTCGCGGCTCGAAAGCCATCAAGCGGGGGCGCTCGGTTTCTATGGATCGCCGTGGATCTGGAACTGGTCCGAAGGAAGCACCCCCGTCCACGCCGCAACGAACACCGAACCACACAACACCTCACGATGATGGAAAGCATGACAGGACATGGACGGGGAACGGCCTCTGCGGAGGGATGGAGATGCATCGTCGAATGCTCCTCCGTGAACCGCAAGGGGATCGAGATCGCCGCCGCGTTGCCCAAGCCGCTGGCCACGCTGGAACCGCGTGTGCGCGAGGAGATCCAGAAGCATGTCCGCCGCGGGAGGGTCAATGCCACCATCGCCCTCGAAGCCGGCACGGCAGGCACCATTCCGGCAGGGGTGGTCGACAAGGCCGCGGCGCAGCGAGCCCTTCGTGACCTGCAAGCGCTCCGTGACGAGCTGAAGCTTCCCGGAGAGGTGACGCTCGAGCTACTCCTGAAATCGCCGGGCGTGCTGAGGAACCCGGCCGAGGAGGTCCCCTCGCCCGACGCGCTCTGGCCTGCCGTGCAGGGTGCTCTGGCGCAGGCTCTCGAGCGCATGACGTCGATGCGGCGCAAGGAGGGGGGCCATCTGGTCGCCGACCTGCTCAAGCGGGTGAAGCTTCTGGAGTCCGCGGTGAAGGCGATCCGCGCACGCGTGCCCGCCGTGCTGAAACAGCGGCGCGATCATCTCAAGGGGCGGCTGGAGGAGCTTGGCGTTCCCCTTCCCCCGAACGACGGCTCGCTCGCCCGCGAACTGGCTCTCATGGCGGAACGAAGCGACATCACCGAGGAACTCACCCGATTGGAGAGCCACTTCGTCCAGTGCCGCGAATCGCTGGCAGGGAACGAGCCGGCCGGCCGCACTCTCGACTATCTGGCCCAGGAGATGTTCCGGGAGTTCAACACGCTCGGCAACAAGGCGGGTGATGCCGCAGTCTCCCGACGGGTCGTGCAATCCAAGGCGGAGCTTGATAGGATCCGCGAACAAGTCGCCAACCTGGAATAACCGCAACCCGCGTGAGCAATCCTTCCCTGCAATTCCGCCGCACCGGCATCCTCTTTGTCATCTCCGCGCCCTCCGGCGCAGGGAAGACAACCCTCTGCACGGCGCTCAGGCAGAAGCCGGACTTCGTCTGGTCGGTCTCCTGCACGACGCGCGCCCCGCGCTCGGGCGAGGTCGACGGAGAGGACTACCACTTTCTCACCCCTGAGGATTTCGCGGCGCGCCTCGCCAAGGGGGAGTTCCTCGAGCATGCCGAGGTGCACGGCAATCACTACGGGACCCTCAAGGGACCCGTACTCGAGAATCTCCGCAACGGCATCGACGTCCTGCTCGACATCGACACCCGCGGGGCGGCCAATATCCGCGGCTGCGGCGACCCGCTCATCCTCCGGGCATTGGCCGACGTTTTCCTCCTGCCGCCCGATCTTGAGGAACTTCGCCGCCGCCTCCTGCGCCGGGGTACCGAGACCGATGAGCAGGTGGAGATCCGCATGCGCAACGCGGCGAAGGAAATGGAGTGCTGGCGCGACTACCGCTACACGATCATCAACGGCTCGATGGAGGAGAACATCGAGAAGTTCCGCGCCGTGATGCGAGCCGAACGCTATCTCAGCCATCGCATGACCGCCGTCGAGCCATCCGCAACGACAGGGGGTACCCGGTGAGCGATCGCTCCTCCTCCGGCCGCACGGTCATCCTCGGGGTGACCGGATCGATCGCCGCCTACAAGGCGGCAGAGTTGGCCGGTCAGCTCCGCAGAAATGGGCATGAAGTCTTCGTCGTCATGACGCGCGCCGCCGCGGGGTTCATCACGCCGCTCACGCTCGCGACGCTTTCGCGTAATCCCGTTCTCCTCGATCTCTCCGAGGAGCAGGAGGGAGGGTGGAAGCCGGGACACATCGAACTTGCCGATCGCGCCGACCTTCTGCTTGTCGCGCCCGCGAGCGCCGACGCCATCGCGAAGCTCGCGCACGGTTTTGCCGACGATGCGCTCGGAGCCGTCGCGCTGGCGACGCGCGCGCCGCTGCTCATCGCGCCGGCCATGAACGGAAAGATGTGGGAGCATGCCGCCACGCGCACGAACGCGGAGACGCTGATGAACCGCGGCGCCTCATTCGTTGGGCCTGCGGAGGGCATGCTCGCGTGCGGGTACGAGGGAACGGGACGGCTTGCGGAGATCGAAGAGATTGTTGCGCATGCGGAAAAAATCCTCGCGGAGCACTGAACGGAAAAATTTCGCGCGCGGGTCCGCGGAAAAAAGAGCAAGAATTTTTTGGAAAATCCGTTGACGCATCACACGCGACGACTTATTCACATTCCTCAGTGAGTTATTCACATTATTTTCACACACGCCGCCCATGCGGAAAAAAGGAGGTGGATTGAAATGCCCGTTAAGAAAAAAGCTGCAAAGAAGGCTCCTGCAAAGAAAGCCGTCAAGAAGGCTCCGGCCAAGAAGGCCGTGAAGAAGGTCGTCAAGAAGGCTGTTAAGGCCGTAAAGAAGACCGTGAAGAAGGCTGTCAAGAAGGCTCCTGCAAAGAAAGCCGTCAAGAAGGCCGTCGCCAAGAAGAAGTAAGTCCCTCCCGCCGGAACAACCTTTCGGCGACGAGCTAAAACTTGGGGGAAGCGCTAATAACGCTTCCCCCAATTTTTTTGTACGGAAAGGAACGCACCAGCAAAACAGGGATGGAGATGAAGGGAAATTTTTAAAGGGATGAAGGGGGTAAAAGGGATGCTCACCACCGAGTCCTTTTTACCATGAACGTCCCGAGGATCATTCTTACAATCCCTTTCATCCCCTTGGCTTGCCCGGCCGTTGCTGCGCATCCGTTACGGATCCCTGTGCCTAATCCTTTCTCTGAGCCTCTGCGCGAGATCGTGTATCTTTAGTTCCCTGCTCGACCGCATCAGCTTACTCCGCTACTGAATCACAGATGGACGAACTGATTCTCACGACCGCGCGTGACGCGGCACTGGCCGCCGGGGGCATGATCCGCGGCCACTTCGAGCGCGAACTCAACGTCGATTCCGCCGAGGCGCACGACATCAAGCTGGAACTCGACCGACGTTCCCAAGCGCTGATCGAGTCGCTGATCCTCGGGATCTTTCCCGACCATGCCATCTACGGCGAAGAGGGAATCCGCGGAGACCAGAAGGCCGCCGACCAGTGGATCATCGACCCGATCGATGGCACCGTGAACTTCTTCTATGGCATCCCCCACTTCGCCGTCTCCATCGCCCACCGCCGCAACGGCGTCATCACTGCGGGCGTCATCTATCAGCCGATGACCGACGAACTCTGGGTCGCCTCGCGCGCGACCGGGAGCGTTACGCTCAACGGCAGGGCCATCCGCGTCAGCGGCCGCACCAAGCTTGCCGATGCGATCGTCGCCGTCGGTGTCTCCAAGACCGAGTCCTCGATCGAGAAGGGACTCCCCATCCTCGGTCAGATGATGCGGTCCGCCCGCAAGACCCGGATGATGGGAAGCGCCGCGCTCGACATCGCTTATGTCGCAAGCGGCCGGCTCGACGCCTACATCGAGAGCCAGATCAGCCTCTGGGACATCGCCGCCGGAATGCTCATGGTGGAACTGGCCGGGGGTAAGGTCGACCTCAGGCCGCACGATTCCGTTCCCGACAAATACTCCTGCGTAGCCTGCGGCGGCGGCATCCCCTTCGATCATCTTTAATCTCGCGCAGAGGCGCAGAGGCGCAGAGAAAGATAAACCTGTAGGATCAATCAACAGAGAAACCACAGACCTTCCCGCCTTCCAGCTTTCAGATGCATCTTTGCAGTCTCCCCATCTCCTAGCTCCTAGCTACCATCTCCCAAATCCATGATCACACGCAGCGGCATCGGCTATGACGTCCATCGACTCGAGGTGGCGGGGTCCGACCGACCCCTCATCCTTGGAGGCGTGAAATTCCAGCACCCGCAGGGGCTCACGCTTTCCGGTCACTCGGATGCCGACGTTCTCTGCCACGCGATCGCCGACGCACTGCTCGGCGCAGCGGGGCTCCAGGACATCGGTCATTATTTCCCTAACACCGATCCCTCCATCCGCGGCATCTCAAGCCTCGAGATCCTGCGCCGCGTCGCGGGGATCCTCGCCGACGCGGGGGCCAGGATCATCAATGTCGACTCCACGCTGGTTGCGGAGGAACCGCGCATAGGTCCCTACGTCCAGCAGATGAGGGAGCGCATCGCCGGATCACTGGGGCTCGACTCGTCACGGGTCGGAGTCAAGGCGACGACCAACGAGTGCCTCGGTTTCCTCGGACGCGGAGAAGGGATCGCTGCCCTCGCAACGGCCTCCGTCGAAACGCCTGCCGAATAAGCGATGGTTGCCGTTCAGGTTCACAACACCCTCAGCCGCAAGCTGGAGGCGATCGTTCCCCGCCCCGGCGAGCGGCAGACCCTTTCCCTCTACACGTGCGGCCCGACCATCTACGCCCACGCCCATATCGGTAACTTCCGGGCCTACGTCTTCGAAGATCTCCTCCAGCGACATCTCCAGGAGAGAGGCTTTACCGTCCGCCGCGTGATGAACCTCACGGATGTCGACGACAAGACGATCCGGGGAGCCCATGCCTCCGGCATGGCCCTCGGCGACTACACCCGTCCCTTCAAGGAGGCCTTCTTCGAGGATGCAAAGACCCTGCGGCTCGTTCCAGCGGAGGCCTATCCGGCGGCCACCGATCCCGAGCAGATCGCCCGGATGATTGCGATGATCGCCTCGCTCATGGAGCGCGGCCACGCCTATCAGGCCGAGGATGGCTCCCTCTATTTCCGCATCGCATCCTTCCCGGATTACGGAAAGCTCGCCCATGTCGATCTGGAGGGACAGCGCCCCGGACAGCGGGTTGCGAGTGACGAGTACGAGAAGGAAGCCGTCGCCGACTTTGCCCTCTGGAAGGCCTGGGTCGCGGAGGATGGAGCCGTCGGGTGGGAGAGCCCGTGGGGAAAGGGGCGCCCCGGATGGCACATCGAGTGCAGCGCCATGGCGACCGGCCTGCTTGGCGAGACCATCGACATCCACTGCGGAGGAGTCGACAACATCTTCCCCCATCACGAGGCCGAGATCGCCCAGTGCGAGTGTGCGGGTCACGGGAAGGCCCCCTTCGTCCGCTACTGGATGCACTGCGCCCACCTCATGGTCGAGGGATCGAAGATGGCCAAGTCAGCGGGGAATTTCTTCACACTCCGGGATCTGTTGGAAAAGGGATGGACCGGTCGTGAAGTCCGCTACGCCCTGATTTCCGTCCACTACCGGGGAGCTCTGAACTTCACCATGGAGGGACTCGCGGCGGCTCGCACGGCACTGGCGCGGCTCGATGCATGGCGCGAGCGCCTGACAGAGACCGCCGGATCGGAACCCGCCGTGGAGGCGCCCGACGCGACGACGGAGGGATTCTTCACGGCACTGGATGATGACCTGAATATCTCAGGCGCATTGGCGATCCTCTTCGAGACCCTGCGTGAGAGCAACCGTAGCATGGATGAGGGACGGCTGACCCCGCCGCAGGCTCGCGGACTTCTCGCATGGCTCGCCCGTGTGGATGGTGTGCTGGCTCTTCAGCCTGATGACGTCGCCGCGATCCCGCAGGAGGTGGAGGAGCTACTTGCCGACCGCGCCGCCGCCCGTGCGGCTAAGGAGTGGAAAAAGAGCGACGAACTCCGCGACAAAATCGCCGACCTCGGATGGGTGGTCAAGGACACCAAGGACGGACAACGGGTCACCAAAAGCTGACCCAGAGGCTGTTAGCGGTTTAGACTGTTAGGCTGTTGGGAAAGAGAATAAAGCCACTGCAAAGTATGAGGGATGAAAAGGAGCTGAAAAAACCTGAAAACAAGGGAGCCATAGACAGGCGCTGAATATATGCAGAGGTGCATCCGAAAACTCTTCATCATTCATCCTTCATCATTCATCCTTTCCCTTGATGTTTGCCCCTGAAGATTTCCTCGATCTCGATCGCACCGAGCACAGTGTCATTTTCGAGAACACGACCCATGCCTGGGAGGCGCTGGCTAAGATCGCGACCTACCTGCAGTTCCGGCTCAAGCCGGGCATCTTCGGCAAGCTCATCGGCAAGCCCTTTATCAGCGGCGCCGTCCACATCGGACGCGGCACGGTCATCGAGCAAGGAGCGATGATCAAGGGCCCCGCATGGATCGGTGAGGGATGCGAGATCCGCAACGGCGCCTACATCCGTGAGAATGTCGTGGTCGGTAACGGCGTCGTGCTGGGCAACTCCTGCGAGTTCAAGAACTGCCTCATCTTTGACGAGGCGCAGATCCCGCACTTCAACTACGTCGGGGATTCCATCCTCGGCCACAAGGCACACCTCGGTGCCGGAGCCATCCTCTCCAATGTCCGGCTCGACCATCAGCCGGTCACCGTGAAAACCGCCGAAGGAATCATTCCGACGGGCCTTCGGAAGTTCGGAGCCATCGTCGGCGACCGCGCCGAAATCGGCTGCAACGCGGTCTTAAGCCCCGGCTCCATCATCGGCCGCGATACGATCATCTACCCGGGAACTTCCTGGAGGGGGGTGCTGCCCGCGAATTCGATCGGAAGAGTGGAGCCGCAGACGCTTAAGATCCTCCCCCGTCAAGCTCGCGACTAGGGAAGGCTTGGGATATCAGCGGATAACTGTGTTGGCCTGCGGTCACCGTAGGAATACTACGGCTTCCCTTTGCTGCCCTGCTCTCCATCTGATCTTCCAAGCCTTATTTAAGAAAACACCGATGATACGCCAGCGTTAACTGAAGGGAGCAGTTAGCTTTAGCAGTCATTTCGGATCTTCATTAGCGCACCATGGAGTTTGACTACCAGTGACGGCCTTATGGTCGAGAAGGAGCTCGCCCTTAGAATCGTATGGACCGATGCCAATCATCCAAGAGTCATCGGACATCCTGCTACATTTAGAAAGGAGCTTGGAGTAGATGGGAGCGTTCGACGAGATGCCAGTATGAGGGCCGGGGTTGGCGCGGATGGCGGGGACTTGGTACTTAACGTAGTACCCCAAGTTACCGCGCTCAAGAGAGGAAAGGCTGTTCCAATCGGATTCTGGCATCCAGAGAGCTACCGTGGGTGTGCTGTAGCCCCAAATAGAAATCACAGCTTGTGGGTAGCTGGACTTAACACGCTCAAAAATCTTACGACCCTCTTCGACGGCATTCTGTGGAATGGGCTTGAGCTCGCGCGACGCAGTCGTTGGTGAAGCTGGAGGCTCATCTCGGGTCTGTCTTGGTTTGGATTCGCGACAACCAGAGAAGACGACGACTGCAAAAAGCGCTGTGATGACGAAGGGTTTTTTCACGATACTCCAGCAATGGTTAACTAATTATTAGGCGTAAAATTGTTCCCACGTCAAAGGTGATTGCGATCGGATCTCGCAAAAAATAACAACCGGGTCGGTTATTGAGCTGTTCTGCGATACTTCCAAACAGAAAAGTCGTTGTTCTCGAGAACCTTTGTTCCCGCATCAAATTGTGATTCGAACTCGGGGAAGCGGGTGTCGCCGTCGATGGTTCTGGGGACTTTGGTGACGTAGAGTTCCTGAACCATGGGGAGGAGGAGTCGGTAGATCTCTTCACCGCCGATCACGAACAAGTCGCGGCCCCCTTGCGTGAATTCGGGCTCCTTGAGTTCATCGATTGAGCGGATCACGGTGACTCCGGGAGTGACAGGCATGGTGCGGGAGAGGACGATATTTTCCCGACCGGGGAGCGGCTTGCCGATGGAATCGTAAGTCTTCCGGCCCATGAGGATCGCATGACCCATGGTGGTCGCCTTGAAGAATTTGAAATCCTCGGGGAGATGCCACGGGATCGCACCGGCATTCCCGATGACCCGGTTCTCGGCCATAGCCACAATCGCCTTGATCATCTGAAAAAAAGGAAAAATGCAGATTCTCGCGCAGAGTCGCAGAGTCCCAGAGATGAAGAAAAAGAAATCCTGCAGTTGTTTTGTCTAAAAACTCCGCGCCTCTGCGCCTCTGCGGGAAATATTCTTCGGCTTCGCATTCTAAACAGCGATCGGGGCCTTGATCGCGGGGTGGGGGTCGTATCCTTCGAGGGTGAAGTCTTCGTAGCGGAAATCCTCGAGCCTGGTCACCGCGGGATTGAGCAGCATCCGCGGGAGGGGACGCGGTTCGCGCGTGAGCTGGAGGCGGGCCTGATCAAGGTGGTTCACGTAGAGGTGGAGGTCGCCGAAGGTGTGGATGAATTCCTTGGCTTTCAGACCGCAGACCTGAGCGATCATCATGGTGAGGAGGGCGTAGGAGGTGATGTTGAAGGGGACGCCGAGGAAGAGATCCGCACTGCGCTGGTAGAGCTGGCAGCTGAGTTCGCCGTTCGCGACGTAGAACTGGACGAGGGCATGGCACGGCGCGAGTGCCATCCTGTCGATTTCGCCTGGATTCCAGGCGCTGACAATGTGGCGGCGGCTGTCGGGATTCCTTTTGAGGTCCTCGACGACGCGGGCGATCTGATCGACGGAGCCGCCCTCCGGGGTGCGCCAATTGCGCCACTGCGCGCCGTAGACAGGGCCGAGGTCGCCGTTCGGATCGGCCCACTCGTCCCAGATGGTGACGCCGTGTTCCTTGAGATAGCCGATGTTGGTGTCACCCTTGAGGAACCAGAGCAGCTCGTGGATGATCGAGCGGAGGTGCAGCTTCTTGGTGGTGAGCAGCGGAAATCCCTTGGTCAGGTCGAAGCGTTCCTGCGCGCCGAAGATGGAGAGCGTTCCCGTGCCGGTTCGATCTTCTTTCCGCGTCCCGTGGTCGAGGACGAGGTGGAGAAGGCGGTGGTACTGGATCATCGGGACGGGTGATCGACTACGCTTTGTAAACGCTGTCGGGACTGAAGAGAGGCTCTTCCTGCGGTGGAAGGTCGTTCCCGGTCTTGTCGAGCTCGACATAGAAGCAGCTGGCGAAACCGGTGTGACAGGCGCCGCCGTGCTGCTCGACCTCGAAGAGGAGGGTGTCGCGGTCGCAATCGACGAACCAACGCAGGATCCTCTGCGTGTGGCCGCTCGACTCGCCTTTCTTCCAGAGCTTCCTGCGGGAGCGGCTCCAGTAGTGCATGTAGCCGGTCTCGACGGAATGCCTGAGGGAATCCTCGTTCATCCAGGCCATCATGAGCACGCGCCCGCCTTTCTCGGCGCTCTCCTGAACAATGGCTGGAATCAGTCCCCGGTCGTCGTATTTGAGATTCAATTGCATCGGGTCATTTCGGAGGCGGGGACGATTCTTCGCAAGAAGAATCTCGACCGCAGATTCGCGATTGCGGTGAGGGTTGGCATTTCGGAAGATCACCCCGTGGCAACTGCAACCAACGCGACACCCCGCTACCGCTATTACGAGGAGGCTCCCGAAACGGTGACCCTTCCCGTTGAGGAGCTGCGTGCCCGCCTCCCCGCCGAACTCATCCGCACCGATGCGTCCGAAGCAACTGAGACGGGGCGCACGGTCGGGATTCCCTGCAGTGATCTGCTGGGAGGCAACACGCCGAGGATCGCCCTCGGCAGGCTGAATGATCTGCTGCCTGATCTGGTGCAGATTCCCGAGGGGCGCGATCGCGGGGAACGGATCACCCTGCCGCCGGGATGGGTGGCGCTTCACTTCCGGATGGTGACTCGTCGGGAGGAGCTGGCGGAGAAGGAACCGGCCGCTCCGATCAAAGAAGAAAAGGAGACTTTAGTCATTGAGATAGATAACGTTGCAGATGCAAGTGATGTGGCAGATCCGCGCTCCTCAGGCGGTGGCTTGGGGGAACCGGTCGGGGAAGAGGACCTGCCACCAATGCCCGAGTTTCCTGCAGTGACCCCTGAACTGACAGCGGATCGGAACCAAGCCCAACGCAGAAGCCTCTTTGAGTCGTTGCCGATTTTCCGCCGCCGAAAAGAGGAGATCCCCGCAGTCGAACCGATCCGGGAGATGCCCGTCGAAAAAGCACCAGTCGAAAAGGTATCCGTTGAAAAGGCGAAGGTGATGCCTTCCGCGGTGCCCGATATCGCATCTGATCCGAGCACCAAGGCGCTGGCCGTGGAGTCGCTCTGGAAGCTCGATCCGCAGGATCGGCTGGCCGACCCCTCCGCGCTGCAGGCCCTCTTCATGACCGAGGAGAAGCTGACGCTCGAGCGCGTGATTTCCAAGGCGGGAGAGCTTCCCGGTCTGAAGGCCTGCGTTCTGGCCCACGGGGACAAGGTTCTCTGCACCTCAAATGCCTCCACCGGTATCGATCTCCGAACGCTCAGCGGCCAGGCGATGACGATGCTCGCCCAGATCCGTGAGTCCTCCGCAGGAATGGGTCTCGGCGCCGTGCCGGCCGTCACGCTCCATGCCGAGCAGGGAGCCCTCAGCTTCCTCCATAACGGGGAGCTCTGCCTGCTGGTGCTCCATGCAGACAGGGGATTCATCCCCGGAGTGCGCGAGCGCCTTCAGGAGATGATGGGCCATCTCTCGGAGGCGAAACCCGCCCTCCCCTCGCCCGGCGAATCCGAAAGCCGGTAGCCGCCACGGGATCCGCTCCTTCGTCCCTCGACTTTTTCCACCGGCGCTTTTAACTTCCTTCCTCCGTGAGCTACCGAGTCTTCGCCCGCAAATACCGTCCCCAACGCTTCGAGGAGGTCGTGGGCCAGGAACACATCACCCGGACGCTCCAGAACGCGATCACCGGCAAGCGGCTCGCGCAGGCCTACCTCTTCGTCGGGCCCCGCGGCGTCGGGAAGACCTCCTCGGCCCGCATCCTGGCCAAGGCCCTCAACTGTCTCTCCAACAAGGGCGAGCCGACCGACAATCCCTGCGGTACCTGCGATGCCTGCGTCGAGATAGCCGAGGGACGCAGCCTCGACGTGATGGAGATCGACGGGGCGAGCAACAACAGCGTCGACAGCATCCGCACGCTTCGCGAGAACGCCGCCTACGCCCCGGCCCGCGGACCGTACAAGGTCTACCTCATCGACGAGGTGCACATGCTCTCGACCGCGGCCTTCAACGCGTTGCTCAAGACGCTGGAAGAGCCCCCGGAGCACGTGAAGTTCCTCTTCGCCACGACCGAGGCGCAGAAGGTGCCGGCCACCATCCTCAGCCGATGCCAGCGCTTCGACCTGAGGCGGTTGACGCCGGAACTCATCGCCGACCATCTGCTGCACATCGCGAAGAACGAGCAGATCGCACTCGATCCCGCGGCCGCCGCCACGATCGCGCGCGGGGCCGACGGGGCCATGCGTGACGCCGAGTCGATGCTCGATCAGGTCGTCGCCTTCTGCGGCACGACGATCGGTGCCGCTGATGTCCACAACGTCTTCGGATTCACACCGCGTGAGATCGTCCTGGAGCTTGCCGGAGCCCTCGTCGCCCGCGACACGCCCGCCACACTGGCCGTCGTGAAGAGTCAGGCCGAGGCCGGCAAGGATCTGGCACGACTGCTCGGCGATCTCGTTGGATTGCTCCGCGATGTCCTGATCGGCAAGGTCCACCCGTCGGCGGAAGCGACCGAGGAAGCGAGGCTCGGGGAGGCGATCTCCCAGGAGAAGCTCCTGGTCCTGCTGGATCACTTCGGCGAGGCCGAGGGCCGCCTCCGCTGGGCCACCGACAAGAAGCTCCAGCTCGACGTCGCGCTCATCAAAGGGGTGCATCTCCTCGAGGAGGCAAGCCTCAGCGACGTGCTCGACACGCTCACCGCGCTTCGCGGTGGCGCACCCCTCCCGGATCGTCCTGTGGCGCGCCCACCGGCTCCCCGACCCACGGCACCGGTCGCTGCCCCAGCCCCGGCTCCCTCACCTTCGCCAGTTCCCAAACCCGCCCCTCTTCCGGTTGATCCCATCCGGACCGAACCGCCCAAGGTTGAGTCGAAAGCCGCACCTGTTGAATCCCCAGTTGACGGCACTTCCCTCCCAGGAAGCGGTGCCGCCCCTGCGGGGCTGACTACGTCAGTCGTCCGCGGCTCTTCCCAGAGCCTTGGTTACCAGCCCCCAACTCCCAGCCCCCAACTCCCAACGCCCAGTTCCTCCGACCCCTGGCAGGACGTGGCGATGAAACTGGCTGCCGACTCGCCGCTGAAATTCGGATGGGTTGAGGATGGGCGCTTCATCGAGCGGATCGGCAATGCCATCTTGGTGGAGTTCCCCCCGTCACTTGAGCAGCAGACGCAGACACTCTTCTGGCCGCAGGCGGTGAAAAAAATCGAGGAGCAGCTCACGGCGGCACTCGGCGTGAAGATCACCTTCGAATACCGCTTCACCGGAGAGGAGCCGCCCGCTCCTCCGGAACCGGAACCGGTCTCCGCTCCCGCTCCATCTGCCAAGGAGGTGTCGGAACCAAACCGCACGGCGGGCAAAGCCACCGCACCCGCACCCAAGCAGACGGCCCCGGAACCCGCTACCCCCGCGATCAGTGCCGCGGAGCTGGAGGAGTTCAAAAGCGATCCGCTCATCCGAAAGGCGCTGGAGATTTTCAAAGCCGAAATCCTGATCGATCCTCCGCAGAAAGCCTGATTTGACCTTAAGAAATTCCTAAAAGCACCCATCCCAAAACGACTCCATGAACATTGCCAAGATGATGAGCGCCGCCGCCAACGCGCAGAAAAAGATGGCCCAGATCCAGGAAGACCTAGCCAAGCGCGAGGTGGAGGCCTCCTCCGGAGGGGGTAAGGTGACGGTGAAGGCCACCGGCGCTGGCGACATCCTATCGATCCGCATCGCCCCCGAAGTCGTAAACGCCGACGATGTCGAGATGCTCGAGGATCTGGTGCTCAGCGCCGTCCGTCAGGCGAACGCCGATGCGAAGAAGCTCGCCGCTGACGAGATGGGCAAGCTCACGGCCGGACTCGGCATCCCGGGCCTGCCTTTTTGAGGATTTCCCCGCGGAGCCGCAGAGGCGCGGAGAGATTTTAATCTGGAACTCATGAACTCAGGAAGAGGCGGAGAAGATACGGATTCTTCCACACGATCTTCGCATTTCTACGTGAGGTATGCCAGAGCACCACTTTTTCCCCAGCCTTTTCTAACAGTCCAACAGTCTTCAGCCTAAACACCTTCTCATGACGCCCGATCTCTTCTCTCCCCTCCAGCTCGGCCCGCTCGCCCTGCCAAATCGCATCTTCATGGCGCCGCTCACGCGTTGCCGGGCTGCCGAGGGTCATGTGCCCAATGAACTCAACGCCGAGTATTATGCCCAGCGGGCCTCGGCCGGCCTGATCATTTCGGAGGCGACCTCCGTTTCTCGCTCCGGCTACGGATATCCGAACACTCCAGGCATCCACACGGCGGATCAGGTCGCGGGATGGAGGAAGGTGACCGACGCGGTCCACTCGAAGGGTGGGCACATCTACCTGCAACTCTGGCATGTCGGCCGCATCTCCCATCCCGCTTATCAGAAGGAAGGGGCACTCCCCGTCGCTCCCTCGGCCATCAAGCCGAAGGGTCAGGTCTTCACCGGGACAGCGATGGAGGAATATGTAACTCCCCGCGCCCTCGAGACCGCCGAGATTCCCGGCATCATCGCCGAGTATGTCCACGGCGCGAAGCTCGCCAAGGAGGCTGGATTCGACGGCGTGGAAATCCACAACGCCAACGGCTACCTGCTTGATCAGTTCCTGCGCACGGGAACCAACCAACGCGGAGACCTCTATGGAAGCTCGGTCGCCAACCGGGCGCGCCTGACCCTCGAGGTGACCGAGGCCGTGGTCGGAGTCTGGGGTGCTGACCGGGTAGGGATCCGTTTCTCACCCGCCGGCATCTTCAACGACATGCACGATGACAATCCGCTCCAGACCTTCAGCCATGTGCTCCGCGAGCTCAACCGCTTCGGTCTCGCCTACGCCCACATCACGCAGGTGACCTCTCAGGACGTCGCCCACGGCGCGGTGGAGGGAGTCGGCCCGAAGGAGCTCCGCTCTGCTTGGAGCGGGAACATCGTCTCCGCCGGAGGATTCACCCTCGAGTCGGGCAATGCGGCCATCGCCGAGGGGTGGGCCGATGCGATCGCATTCGGCGTGTCTTTCATCGCGAATCCCGACCTACCCGAGCGCTTCAGGCGGAAGGCGCCACTCAATGCAGCGGACGAATCGACCTTCTATTCTCCCGGGGCAAAGGGGTATACGGATTACCCGACGCTCTAGCTTCCGAACAGGCCGGATTGGAGATCCGATGATGAGGGATCGCGCGGCTTGGATTTCTTTTCCTTGAGTGGTGTGGTTGGGGGTGTGATGTGGGATGTGGTTAGGGGTGCGGATGAGGGTTCGGGGGATTTACCAGGAACATCCGCGCCCAGCCTGAGGACCCCGATCAGCAGGATCACGGCTGGCACGACCAAGGAGAGGATGTCGCAAAGGGAGCGGATGATTTCACCACGGACAAGAACCCCCTCCGCAGACTTTCCGAGCGGCAGGAGATGCAAGCCGCCCAGAAGGTTGATAAGGAACGGGAGCGCGATGCTGCCCGATGCAATGAGGCATACCCGCCGCAGGGAAACGGAGGAACCCTTGGCGACGGAAGGAGCCTTGATGCAGAGGAACCAGAGTACCCAGCCCAGCAAGGCGAGCGCCATCAGACTCGAGAACGGTGCAAGGAGAGCGAGCAGCAGCACTGCCGCACAGAAACGCGTCCATGCAGAGGAATGCCCCTCTCCCCGGGGGATCCGAAGCAGTCCGAAGCAGAAGAGAAGAGCGGGGACACCGAGGGACCAGGCCAGGATGCGGTCCTCGCCGGAAAGGAGCTGACCGGTGACGCAGTAGGAGGTGCCGGCCAACTCGAAACCCTGCTTCCAGCCAAGCCAGACACCCGATTCAAACCAGGCCGCACCGAGGAGGGCGACCGAGGCGAGGATAAGCGGCAGACGGAGGCGGCCCGTCGTACAGCTGATGGAGAGGAGGAGCAGGAGAGCCGTCATGGCCACCAACGCCACGGTCAGCCGAAGGGTCAACTCGACGGCGCGGAAGTCGCCGATGGGGAGGGTGAGGAGGGAATCCATGAGCGGATGCTACCTCACGATCCCAACCCGTCCATCCGCGAAAATGAGACGGGCGTCGCTCACGCGGCGGGCGTGAGTTTAGGGGGGCGCTTCCCTACAGTTCGACCGGATCGCCGAATTCCACCTTGAGGTTGCGGGCGAGACGGATCAGTTCGGGAGCGGGATGCTTTTTCTTCCCGATCACCATGTTGAGGTCGATCAGGGTGGCGCGCCCCTTGGCAAGGGCGGTCATGCAGCCTGTTTCCGAGGCAAGGAGGCCCGTCACGGCAAGCTCCCCGAAGCGGGCGCCAAGCATGCGGTCGAAGTGGGTCGGGATGCCGCCGCGCTGCACATGCCCCAGTACGGTGATTCGGATTTCCTGCTCGAACTCGCCTCCCGGCACCGCCTCCGTCATCCGCGCCATGAAAGTCTCCGCGCCGCAGACACCCTCGGCGAGCACGACGATCGAGTTGCCGCGCGCCTCCTGGTATCGTTTGTGGAGGAGGGACACGATGCGATCCATGTTGTAACGGAATTCGGGAATCACCGCCACGGAGGCACCGCCGCTGATGGCGGTGGTGAGGGCGAGGTAGCCGGAATTGCGCCCCATGACCTCGATGAGGAAGCAGCGGCGGTGGGAGCGGGCCGTGTCGCGTATCCTGTCGACCTGCTGCATGATGGTATTGGTGGCGGTGTCGACACCGATCGCCATATCGGTTCCCGCCAGATCGTTGTCGATGCTGGCCGGGATCCCCACGACTGGCATCCCTCGTTTGGAGAGTTCACGGGCACCGGTCAGGGATCCGTCGCCGCCGATCACAACCAGACCGTGGATGCCGAGTTCCTGAAGACGCCTGCGGGCGTGATCCACTCCCTCCGGGGTGTACATCCGTTTGCAGCGGCTCGATTGAAGAATGGTTCCTCCACGGTCGATGATGGAGGCGAGGCTTTGGGTGCCGAGTTCCTCGGTGAGGCCGTCAAAGATCCCGTCGTAACCGTTACTGATCCCCATCACACGGCAGTCGTGCTGGGCGGCCGTTCGCGCGACGGCGCGGATGGCCGGATTCATTCCCGGAGAGTCTCCGCCGGAAGTGAGGATGCCGATGGTTTTGGTCATAAAGGATGCGGTCCGGGGGAGGATGGAAGCGCTCACTTGTAGCAGGAAGCGGACAAAATAACAGAGAAGCGGAAAATTTTTTGAACGCCACCTGGGCATTGGGGTCGAATATACAGGTTTTAGAGTTGGGAGCGGGCCACCCGGCGTCGGTTTCATGGTTTTTCCGACGCCAATCAGGTGGCCCGCTTTTTTTGTGCCGAAACTGTTCCAAAGCGGCGCTTGCCTCGCCGTCGGGGCTCGGATAGCTCCTTCTGCAATGGTTTCTCACAACAACCCATGCACGTATCATGCCTGAAACCATCCTGGTGATTGAGGACGAGGAAGATGTGACGGATCTGATCCGTTATCATCTCAAGAAAGCGAAATTCCGCGTGATCGCCGCAGAGGATGGCGCGGAGGGTCTCGAACTTGCCGGCACCGAGCGACCCGATGCCATCGTCCTCGACATCATGCTCCCGCGGCTCAACGGCTTCGAGGTGGCCAAGCGCTTGCGTTCCAGCGAGAGCACCCGGTCCATCCCACTGCTGATCCTTAGCGCCAAGGGGGAATCCGAGAGCCGGATCAAGGGGCTGGAGCTTGGAGCCGACGACTACCTTCCCAAGCCCTTCAGTCCTCGCGAACTGGTGCTCCGTATCCAGTCCCTCCTGCGGCGGAGCACGCCGCCGGCCGTCGCGGATGACTCCTCGGTGGGGCCGTTTGTCCTCGACCGCACCACGCTGAAGGTGACCATGGAGGGCAAGCGTCTCGACCTGACCTCGACGGAGTTCAAGCTGCTCTCCCTGCTCATCGGCAAGGCGGGCGTCATCCAGTCGCGTGAGGATCTTCTGACGGAGGTCTGGGGTTACAAAAGCACGGTCGACACCCGCACGGTCGACACGCACATGCGCCGCCTGCGCGAAAAACTCTCCGACAACTCCGCCTGCATCGAGACCGTGCGCGGCGAGGGATATCGGTTCATCGTCCCGTCGGCCTGATGGAGGAGATCGCGAAACCCGGGTTCTTCCTGCTGCTTGCCGCGGCACTGCTCTGGTGGGCGGCTGCCGTGGTGGTGATGCCTGCGCGCGAACTTTTGGCCGTTTTGCAAAGAATCGCGCGCGGGGATTTCAGGCCTGTCATCCTGGGAGAGATGCCGTTTTTCTATCGCGGGGCGGCTGACGCTCTGCGGGTGACCGCCGAGACGCTGGCCAAACAGAAGGTGATGCTTGCCGAGGAGGAATTCAGCATCACCACGATCTTGGAAAGCATGACCGAGGGTGTGGTCATCACGGGTGCCGACCTCCGGATCCGCCAGGTGAACAAGGCGGCCGTCTCCATGTTCGACCTGGGCGTCCGGGTATCCGGCCTCCTGCTCCCCGAGGTCTTCATGAGTCATGAACTCCAGGGAGTGGCGCAGCGCGTGGCACAAACCGGCCAGGTGCAGCGAGGCGAACTCGATTTCGTGATTCCGGGCAGGAGCGAGCGGCGCCATCTGCTGGTAACGGCCGCGGCGCTCCAGTCACCCGAGAAGCAAATGCCGGACGGCTTCCTGCTGGTTTTTCATGATGTCACGAGGCTCCGCGAACTGGAGGCCGTCCGCCGGGAGTTCGTGGCGAATGTCTCGCACGAATTCCGCACACCCCTCTCCATCATCAACGGTTATCTGGAAACCCTCGGTGAAGAGGATGTCGACCGGAAGATGATGCAGAAGTCGATCTCCGTCATGCGACGGCATGCCGATCGTCTTAACAGCCTCATCGAGGATCTCCTCACCATCAGCCGGATGGAGGAGAAGGGGGTCCGTCTCGAGACCCGCCGGACTTCGCTGGAGCCGCTCCTCCGCGGCGTGATCGAGCAGCTGGAGCGTGAGAGCAGCGAGCGCGAGGTCACGGTAAAGCTGGAGATCGCCGCAGGGCTCCCCGAGGTGGCGGTCGATCCCTACCGCATCGAGCAGGCCTTCTCCAACCTTCTGGTCAACGCGCTCCGACATGGCAATCCCCGACCCGACGGATCACCCGGGGAAGTGGTCGTGGCCGCCGCGCTTCACGGCGTCGAGGTGATGGTCAGCTTCCGCGACAACGGGCCCGGCATCCCGCTGGCCGATCAGGAGCATCTCTTCGAGAGATTCTTCCGGGTTGGCGGCGACCGCGCGCGTCAGACAGGCGGCACGGGCCTGGGGCTCTCGATCGTGAAGAACGTCGTTCAGGCCCACGGCGGCAGGGTAACCCTTTCTAGCAGTCCGGGGGAGGGATCGACCTTCACCATCCTGCTTCCCCTCGGAGTCTAGGCCTGCTCCCTCGAGCAGGCGGGAGGAACCGTTGGAACCGGGTATCAGGATCGTTTTTCGATGGAAGCGAAGGAGGCTTCTTCGGGCTCTCCCCCATGAACGGTGTCGAGCGGGTCGATGGAACCGAGGGAATCCAGGTGGCCACCGATGATCTCCTCAAGCTGCGTGAGGGTGGCGACCTTGGAGAGGGAGGCGCGCAGCGGCCGGGCGCCCGGCATGCCGCGCGTGTAGGCCATCAGCCGACCGCGCATTCCGTGCATGCCGTGTGTCTCTCCGCGCACGCCCACCTCCTCGCGGCAGTGGCGGAGGACAAGGTCCCAGCGCTCCATGAGGGTCGGTGCGACGAAAGGTTTTCCCTCGAAGGCATGTTTCACCTCGGTGAAGATCCAGGGATTCGCCATGGCGGCACGACCGATCATGAGGCCGGAGACGCCGCTTCCGAGACGCCTCAGCGCCGTGGAGGCGTCGGTGATGTCGCCGTTGCCGATCACGGGGACTCGCACGGCGTCGGCCACGGCGGCGATCACCTCCCAGTCGGCGTATCCCGAGTAGCCTTGGGCGCGTGTGCGACCGTGGACGGCGATCCTGCGGATGCCTGCCCCCTCGAGCAGGCGGGCCGTGGTGACGGCGTTGACGGAGCGCTCATCCCATCCGATGCGGATCTTGGCGGTGACAGGGAGAGGATCGCAGGCCTGCACCATGGCCTTCGCCACCCTCTCCAGAAGAGGGCAGTCGCGCAGGAGCGATGATCCCCCGTTCCTGCAGACCACCTTGTTGGCCGGGCAGCCGAAGTTGATGTCGATGAAGTCGGGCTGCACCCAGTCGCGGACTTGCTTCGCCGCCTCTGCCAGGCGTTCCGGGTCAGCCCCAAAGAGCTGGACGCCCATGGGTCGTTCCTCCTCGGTGAATTCCAGATAACCGCGGGTCCTTGCATTCCGGTGCATGATTCCGTCTGCCGAGACGAACTCGGTGGTCAGGACATCGGCCCTCTTTTCCTTGCAAATGGTCCGGAAAATCGAGTTGGTCACCCCGGCCATCGGGGCCAGGAAGAGCGGCAGGCTCCCCTTCACCATGACCCGTGGGGTTATCAGGGGGCCTCGGAGGAAGCCTCCGTAGCGGGCTCGGCGGCAGCGGACACTTCCGCCGGCTCCGTGGTCTCACCCTGCGGTGGTTCTGCCGGTGAGGAGAGTCCGGTGAGGAGGGCCGTGACTTCTTCCTGCACCCGGGCGAGGTCGGAGAGCGAGAGGTTCGGATCGGCGATGAGGAAGGTCTCGCCGGTTCCGGCGCGCTCGTAAACGAGGATGCCTTTGTCCGCGGAGGGTTGCGGGCGCAGGATGCGCTTGCGCTCCAGCATCACGGCGAGAAGGTAGCGGGTGTTCGCGTGGGCGGGATCGTTGCTCTCGAGGAGGCGTCGCAGCATGCCCTCGGCATCGTCGCGCGGAAGCGGTTCGGGGGGAGGGGGGGCCGGCGGTTCGAATTTCGAACGCCAGGAGGAGAAGGGGGGCTGCTGCTGGGGATCAGCCGCCAAGGAAGCCCAAGCCTCCTCGCAGAGATCCCTCCTGAGGAATCCGTCCCCCTCGCGGTAGAGCGCCGTGTGGAAGGTCTCCCCCTCGGCGAATCCCTTTCCCGTGGCATCGCAGGCCTCGGCCCGCGATCTGATGTTCCAGTCCTGCTGCATAAAGAAAAATCGTGATGAAGGTAGGTCAGCCTTAGAATCCCGGCAACCGGAACTTCGGAATCTCACGGCCGGAGGCCCGGATCCAGAAGAGCCAGAGCCCGATGCCGAGGAAGATAATGATCGGTCCCCATGCGGCTGCCCAACCGGGAATGCGATCCCCCTTGCCCAGGGCGATGAACAGGCTGCTCGAGAAGATCAGTCCGGCAAAGAGACCGATCGCCCCGGCCACCCCTCCCATGATGCCGCGTCGTCCGCTCACCACACCCATCGGGCCGGCGATGAAAATCACCACGAGGCAGACCCAGGGAAGCGCCCAGCGGTAGTTCCAGTGGGTGACATAGGGGGCGAGACGCGTGTGGGGAAACTCGGCGTTGTAGCGGAGGTAGTCGCTGAGTTCCGGAAGGCCGAGGAACTCGGAGTTCATGCTGGAGCTGGCGATTTTCCACGGTGTTTCGTTCCAGCCGCGGATCTCGAGGCGCGGCGAACTCTCAGAGGTGACCATGTTCCCCGATTCATCCACGGTCACATGGCGCGCCTGCTCGAGGATCCAGGTCGCCGTCTCGGGAACATACGATGCATGGAGGGAGTACCACTTCTCGGTGACGACACCCGATTCGTTCTGTTGGATGATTTCCAGCCTCTTGGCCCTGTTAGCATCTGTATTCAGATCCGTAATGAACCAAAGGCGAAGATTCTCCCTGTTGCGGTACACATGATTGTGCTGGCCGGCATATTTGTGGATGCCCGACCTGATCTCCTCCTTCAGCTCGTCGCGCACAGCCCCAGCCTGAGGGGCCAAACGATGGTTGAGCAGGGAAAGGACGCCGGTCGCAATCAGACCCACCGCGACCAGCGGCACGAAGATCCTGTAGAGACTCCTCCCGGCGCAGAGCATCGAGATGATCTCGTTCCTGCGCGACATCTGGGTCAGCGTGTAGAGCAGCGCCAGCAGAAGGGCCACCGGAACGCAGAGTACGATGACGCTCGGGATCTGGAGGAGGTAAAACCGGAGGATGAGACCGATGCCCGCATGGCCGGAGAGAAAGTCCGGGAGATTCACGCTCAGATCCCAGACCAACCAGACGGAGATGAATCCGGTGGCCGCGTAAAAAAAGGGCACCAGGAACTTGTTGAGGAGATACCGATCGAGAAGGGTCATGGAGATCACCGGCAGAAACCCGTTGCAGGAGGCCGGAAAGCACCCGATTCTGATCCTCCCGCCCCGCCTTCTGCAATCGCAATCACCCTCTTCCGCCGCCGCGTCGAATTCCCGTCCATGATTTCCATCAACGAGCAGTATCCCGCCGGGAGCGGCAGTGCCGGCTTCGCCGCGGAAGTGGCCGCTCTCTTCGGCCCGAAGGGCAGCCTTGCCGCGATCCGCGGATTCGAATGGCGCCCCGAGCAGCAGCGCATGGCCGAGGCGGTGGCCGGAGCATTGGCCGGCCGCTCCCATCTCGTCGTGGAGGCGGGAACCGGCGTCGGCAAGTCGCTGGCCTACCTGCTCCCCGCCGTGCTTCATGCCAAGCGGACGGGACGAAAGGCTCTCGTCAGCACGCACACGATCAATCTTCAGGAGCAGCTCCTCTACAAGGACATCCCCTTGGTGAAGGGGCTGACCGGAGAGGACTTCGAGGCGGTCCTCCTGAAGGGGCGCCAGAATTATGTCTGCCCCACGCGTCTCGCCCGCGCCCACCGACACGGGGCCGACCTCTTCACCGCCGAAGAGCGGCCGGAACTGGAGAGGATCCGGGAGTGGGCCGCAACCACCACGGACGGCTCGCTGAGCGATCTCCCCTTCGAGCCTCCGCGGGAACTCTGGATGCAGGTCTGCAGCGAGCAGCACCTCTGCACGCCGAAGACCTGCGGCCGCGACACGGGCTGCTTCTACCAGTCCGCCCGGCGACGCGCCCAGACGGCCCAGATTCTGGTTCTCAATCACACGCTCTTCTTCACCCTGCTGGGAGATCCCGAGGAGGAGGGGCTCGGCTACCTTTTCCCCGATGATTTCGTGATCTTTGACGAGGCCCACACCGTCGAGCAGGTCGCTTCCCGTCACCTCGGCTTCAACCTCTCCCAATACAGCCTGCGCCAGTCCATCCAACGGCTCTACAACCCCCGCACCCGCAAGGGCCTCCTACAGCAGGCGCGGCAGGGTGGGGGGATTTCCGCGGCATCGGATCTCATTCCGGAGGTCGACCGCTTCTTCGACAAGCTGGCCGGCGCCTGCACCTTCCGTCAGGGGCGTGAAAGCCGCATTCGTGGCGATCAGGCGGCGGATCTCGCGGAGGCCGTGGCGGAGAGTCCGCTCGCGGAGGGCTTGGCGCGCCTTGCCGAATCGGCCGGAACCGCTGCGGCAAAAGCCGAGGAGGAGGGACTGCAGGGTGAGCTCAACGATGTCGCCTCGCGACTCCGCACGGCGCGCGCGGGGCTTTCCGATTTCCTCTCCCAGAGCGAACCGGATCACGTTTATTGGGTCGAGCGGAGCGGCAAGGCCTCCACCTGGACCAGCCTCCATGCGGCGCCTGTCGCTGTTGCGCCGCTGCTGGGACGCCTTCTCTTCCGCGAAGGCAGCACCGCCGTCATGACCAGCGCGACGCTTTCCGTCGGATCTTCCGAACTCGATTATTTCCGTGGCCGGGTGGGTGCGCTTGAGGTCCCCTCGTTGCAACTCGGCTCCCCCTTCGACTACGCACGGCAGATGAAGATCCGTCTCGTCCGCAAGATGCCTGAGCCGAAGGATGCGGCCTACGAGGAGGCGCTTGCAAAATGGATTAGCCACTTCACGGAGGAGAGTCGCGCACGGGCCTTTGTCCTCTTTACCAGCCACCGCACCATGCAGTCGGTGGCGGCGAGGATGACGGGCTTCTTCGAGGAGAAGGGTTGGAATCTCATCGTGCAGGGAGGAGGACTCTCGCGTTCGCGCATGCTGGAAAGCTTTCGCGAGGACGGGGAGAGCGTCCTGTTCGGGACCGACAGCTTCTGGACCGGGGTCGACCTTCCGGGCGAGGCGCTCTCCAGCGTCATCATCACGCGCCTGCCTTTCGTGACCCCCGACCATCCCCTCACCGAGGCAAAGTTGGAGGAGATCGAGTCCGCGGGAGGCGATCCCTTTCAGACCTATTCATTGCCCGAGGCGATCCTGAAACTGCGCCAGGGAGTCGGAAGGCTCATCCGTAGCTCTAAGGATCGAGGCTCCATCGTGATCCTAGACAGCCGTATTCTTTCGCGGCCCTACGGCAAGGCCTTCCTCAAGGCTTTGCCAGAGTGCCCGGTGGAAGTACTCTGAGAAGCAGGTGAATAGACTGAAGGCTGAAGACTGTTAGGTCAGAAGCTGAGGGGGAAGGGGTCATAGGCTCTAGCTGTTAAGACTCTAGGTTTGGAGGAAGAGGCTTTGGTGATGCGACCATCACCCCAGCCATCGCAAGCCCCGCTTCGCGCTCAATACCCGCGCAATAAAATTCCCTCGGCTGTGTCCTAATACCATTTACATAGCTATACTGGTATAATGATCACGTAGGAAGAGTTTGCTTGAGATAGGAGCCAGTTGTGTCCGATCAGACGGAAGACGCGGCTTGCATCATTCCAGTACTCTTGGAGGGTTGAG
>CANKJN010000003.1 GCA_947482345.1 Spartobacteria bacterium | reverse complement strand
CCGTCGGGAGACGGCGAGGCAAAAATCGACAAATGACTTCAGCCCTTCGGGTTGCGGAGATCCAAGCCAAAGGCCACAAAGCCTTTGGCTTCGTGGCGTGGCACGGGGGCCAGCTGCGTTGGCTTGGCGCTTTGCTTGCCCGGCCGTTGCTTCGCATCCGTTACGGCAGCCCACTGCGGGGATGCTCGCGCCAAGCCGCCTTGCCCGCGGCCCATTCTTCCCGCAACGGCCTCTATGCGATTTAATCAGCGTTTCCCTTACTGAACCCTCACCATGCACTCCATGAAAACCACCACCAAGACAGCGATCCGATCCACCGACGAACTCTGGCAGTGGGCAGCCCTGAAGAGATCCTCAAACCAAGCGTCGAGATCCACTTCGAGGAATTTTACACGTGAATCCTCACAGATGGCGCAGGGAATCCTCTCCCGACTCTACGCCATTCTGCGCGATTCCTGCGTCGCGCGTCGGTGAACTCAGGAGGTTGTCGCCTCAGGAGAACAGCATTTCGCGCAACGGACGCAAAGAGGGGGAGGAAACTGTTCTTCCGAACTCAATGCTAAGGAAGCTGCCTGAGGCTCTTGTGAAATGCCCTTGTGAACTTGTACCCAAAAGACCGGTACGCACTGGTTTACTTTGCCGATCCCTTCACGAAGGCGAGTACCTTGGCCTGATCACCTCCTGAGGCCCAGACTGCCCGTAGGAAGTCAGCGGGATGGATGTCATGCTCCTTGAGGAAGCGCCTGTCACCCCCGCACCCGTACATGATCTCATGACAGAGGCCGCCCTTCAGGAAGCAGGTGGACTTCGCGATAATGCGCGGAAGCCAGATTATGCCTGCCAGTTCTTCCGTCTTGGCGGGGAGTTCCGCAGCCTCGGTCACCGTGTTGGCGGTGACACCCTTCTGATGGACGAGAAAGTAATCACGGCGAGCAGCGGCGATGAGGAGGACGGTGTTCCAATCGGGTTCCCCTGCCGAGACCATGTCCTCTGCCCAGTCATAGAGATTGATGGGACGGAGGCCTACGGAGGTCAGCCAAGAGTGCTCGTCCGCAGAAAAATAGCTATCCAGATCGCGGTTACCGCCGCGGTAGAGATCAACGGCCTTGTCGTAAAGTTCGCGAAGCTTCCGGGTCCAGAGATAGGATTTCATGTATTCAGCATATTCCGGGATAAACGACAGCGACAGGACAAATCACAGGCCGCGGGAATTGTCACAAAATTCGCATGGATCCTGTGTAGTTGATGAGATTCAATCCGAATTCCGAAGACGAAAGAGATGAACCCTGCGAAGGGGTGAGCAGGTTAGAGTGCCGAAGGCCGCCCGAGTGAAGCGAGAGGCGAGTCTCATGGGAATGAGCGAGTCAATTGGTGCAAGATTCTGACTGATGGGATTTGCGGAGATCCGAGGGCGTATCGATGGATACAGGCGTGGATCGACAACCCATGCTCTTGGGAAATGGCTGTTGAGCCTTCATGAGGTGTAGCACGTGAGGGCGGCACGGCATTGCGACCGCCGAGTGCCTGGTGGCACCGCGTAGCCTTTCCCTCTACTGCAGGGACAGTCCCGAAGGGGACGAACCAAACACCTGGGAGGGTGTGCGGTAGACTGCGACTCTGTCGCTGCCCGAAGGGTGCCGCAGCTTCCCGGGAGGGAGGCGGCATCAATGCATCGGGAGATGCTGAGGCAAAGCAAAGTGCCGTTCAACCCAGCGGGAGCGAGCGAGGCAATATTTCTTTGCGGTCAGCAGATTATGTCAAATCGCTCTGCTCAATTTCGGAGTTCGGGTTCAATCAGTCCTCCAGATAGGGACTCAACTTCTCCCTGAGGGTATTGCGGGCACGGAAAAGGAGGCTCTTCACGGAGGGAACGGTTACTCCAAGGACAGCGGCGATTTCCTCATACGGCATCGTTTCATAACGTCTCAGCACCACGACCACTCGTTCCCTCTCCGGAAGCGCCCCCATCGCCGCCTCGATTGCGGCATGCATTTCCCGCTCCAGGATCTCGCTGTCTGGAGAAGGTTTTGTATCAGGGAATTCCGGAAACGCCTCCTCGGGTTCCCGGGGAACGATTCTCGTACGGGAACGGCGCCGGGCTTCGTTGAAGACCAGTCGTTTGGTGATGGTCATCAGCCATGTGGTGACCTTCGCCTCGGGGCGCCAGCGCGGCGCGGACTTCCAGACGTTGAGAAAGATCTGCTGGGCTATATCCTCGGCATCGGCGGTACCGATCATGCGGGCTACCGTACCGATCACCAGATTCTGATGACGCTCCACGAAACGCCGGAAAGAGTGCTGATCTCCGGCGGCAACAGCCGCCATCAGATCATGATCCGACTCATCAGTCTTATCGGAATCTGGGGAGAACTCCGTCACAGGATCAGCCTGACTTCAACTCCTTGTCAGATCAACTCCTGAAGGAATTTCCGCCACGCAGTGCCAACGAAGGAATTTTTGCAAAGTGCAAAAGCATACGCTTAAAAAGCAAACCGCCCCCCCTGACTTCGTTGGCTCTTCACTCCCCCTTTGATCCCATTCGGTTGCCCTGATCCTTTTTCATTTTTCATTCTGCCTTTTGACTTTGCACCCCTTCAACCCTCGCCTCTTTTCACCGCAACACGACCGATTGGATCCCCCTTGGCGAGAAAGATGGTCTCAAACTCGGTCACAGGACGCTGAAACCCATCCCGCCAGTCGACCTCGACCCAACCACCATGTGTGGCAACCTCTTCCTTCATCGAGGCGAAGTAGCCAAGGTGGTCGGTCATCAGGCGCAGCACGCCCCCGGGCTTGAGCTTCCTTGCCGCCACCTCAAGGAAGGGTTCCTTCACAAGGCGCCGGAACCAATGCCTCCTCTTCGGCCATGGGTCGGGAAACGAGACATGCAGGGTGTCTAGGAACCCGTCGGGAATCAGGGCATCGAGGGATTCCTTTCCCCAACCCCGCCAGAGCGATGCATTGGCGATTCCCTGACGCTCGATCTTCCTGTTGGCGCGATTCACCCTGTCGGAAAGCCCCTCGATCCCGGCAAAGAAGACCGCAGGGTTCAGTACCGCGCTCTCCGAGAGGAATTTCCCCTTCGAGGCGCCGAAATCACATTCGATCCGTGAAAATCCCGCGGATTTTCGGATCAGTTCGGCACGGGCTTCCGCCAGCACCTCGTTCGGGGCCATCCTCCCGGGAACGGGAATCAGTTCCGGATTCTCGATCCGTTCCACGGACTCAGGCGGCGTCCTTCTCCTGACGACGGCGCACCATGGCGGCACGCTTACCCTCGACAACGGAGCGGTTGATCGTGACTCCGGTGAGATCATCCCGATCCGGAGCCTCGTACATCACATCAAGCATGATTTTCTCAAGCAGGGAGCGGAGCGCACGGGCGCCGGTTCCCTTCTTCACGGCCGACTCGGCGAGCGCCGAGAGACCGTCCTTAGTCACGGTGAGGGAGATGTCATCCATGGCCATCAGCTTGGTGAACTGCTTCACCAGGGCGTTGCGCGGCTCGGTCAGGATGCGGACGAGCTGCTCCTCGTCGAGTTGCTCGAGCGAGGCAAGCACGGGAAGACGTCCGATGAACTCGGGAATCATCCCAAATGAGAGGAGATCCTCCGGCTCCACCGAGGAAAGGATCCTGAGTGCGTCGGCGGGATCGATCTCCCCTTCCGATTTGGAATGGAAACCGAGGGTCTTTCCGCCGATGCGACGCTGAATGATCTTCTCGAGGCCGACAAAGGCCCCGCCACAGATGAAGAGGATGTTCTGGGTATTGAGCTGGATGTACTCCTGATGGGGATGCTTGCGGCCTCCCTGGGGCGGAACGTTGCAGGTGGTTCCCTCGAGAACCTTGAGCAGCGCCTGCTGGACTCCTTCACCGGAGACATCGCGGGTGATGGAAACGTTGTCGGTCTTGCGGCCGATCTTGTCGATCTCGTCGATGTAGACGATGCCCACCTCGGCGCGCTTCACGTCGTAGTCGGCGTTCTGAAGCAGGCGTAGCACGATGTTCTCGACATCCTCACCGACATAACCCGCCTCGGTCAGGGTGGTCGCGTCGGCGATGCAGAAGGGAACATCCAGGATCCGCGCGAGCGTGCGTGCCAGCAGGGTCTTCCCCGAGCCGGTCGGCCCCATCAGCAGGATATTGCTCTTCTCCACCTCGACTTCGGAAAGCCCCTCGGAGAGGACGCCGGGAGGGAATCCCTGGCGCTCGATGGCAATGCGCTTGTAGTGGTTATGGACGGCGACCGAGAGGGTCCTCTTGGCAAGATCCTGACCGATCACGTGCCGGTCGAGTTCGGCGCGGATCTCCGAGGGCTTGGGAACCCGCAGTACCGGCTCCCCTCCTCCGGAAAGCCCCTCGCCCCCCTCCTTGTCCATGATCCCCTTGCAGACCGTGATGCAGCTGTCACAAATGTAGACTCCGGGCCCTGCGATGAGCTTGCGGACTTCCGCATGACTCTTCCCGCAGAAGGAGCACATCGTCAGGTTGCTGGATCGGGCCATGACGTTGGGAGCTTGGAGAGATTACTCGGCGGAATCCTTCGCCTTCTCGGGAGGATTCTTGAGTTCCTTTCGGTACTTCACGACCTCGTCGACGAGTCCGTATTCACAGGCCTCATCGGCGGTCATGTAGTAGTCGCGGTCGGCATCCTTCTTCACCTGCTCCTCGGTCTTGCCGGTGTTATCGGCGATGATCTTGGTGAGGCGGCGGTTCAGCTTGTACATGAACTCCACACTCCGCTCGACGTCGCTGGCGGTGCCATGGGCACCACCGGAGACCTGGTGGATCATGATGTCGGAGTTGGGCAGGGCGAAGCGTTTCCCCTTCGTTCCTGCACAGAGAAGGAATGCCCCCATGCTGGCGGCCATCCCCATGCAGTAGGTGTTCACGTCACAGGTGACGAACTGCATCGTGTCGTAGATGGCCAGACCCGCCGTGACGGAACCGCCGGGCGAGTTGATGTAGAGGTGAATATCCTTCTTGGCATCCTCCATCTGAAGGAAGAGCAACTGGGCGATCACCAGATTGGCGACATGATCGTCGATTCCGGTGCCGATGAAGATGATCCGGTCCTTGAGAAGGCGGGAATAGATGTCGTAACTGCGTTCGCCCCGGCCGGTCTGCTCGACCACCATCGGGACGAGCATGGAATGGGGGGCGCCCGATCCGTTGCCGTTGTTGAAGTGGCTCATCTTAGTGGTCGTGCCCGCAACCGGGGCCATGGACATGGGGTTCTTCATCATGGGAAGGATTGTTGTGATGGATCGGTTTGGGATCCTCTCCATTCACCCTAGCATGAGAGACGACCGTATCAAGGGCCTTACCGAGGGCTATCTCCTCCTCGATGCCGGCGATGGCGCGGTGTTTCTGAAGTTCCTTGAGAAGCTTCTGCGGTGTCATCTGGTAGCGCTCGGCCATGTTGGTGATGCGCCAGGCGAGTTCCTCGCGGGAGACGCTGATGCCTTCCTTGCCGATGACCTCGCCGAGGATGAAGTTGAGCTTCACCTTGTCCCCGGCGCTCTGGCGGGCGGCGCCGAGCAACTCCTCCTGATGGGAACGGAGCTCCTCCTCGGAGACGCCGCGCTGCTGGTTCTCGCGGATGATCTCCTTGAGGATCGAGGTGCTCTCCTGCTGGACCATCGTGGAGGGGATGTCGACCGTCACCATGGCGAGAAGCTGCTTCACGACATCGGCGCGGACGGCGCGGGTGAAGTTCTCCTCACCATTGGCCTGCAGGCGCTCACGGATCTGCTCACGGATCTTCTCGAGGGTCGAACCTGGGGCCAGCTTCGCGGCAAAGGCGTCGTCGAGCGGGGGAAGCTCACGCTCCTTGATCTCGTGCAGGGTGACCTTGTAGGAGACCTTGTAGCCGCGGAGCTTCTCCTCGCCGAACTCGGTCGGGAAGCTGACGCTGCAGTCGCGCGTCTCTCCGGCCTTCATGCCGACCATGGCGGCGGCCAGACCTGGGATCGGACGCTCCTCCTCCAGCTTGATCCAGAAGTTCTTGCGGCCTGTGTAGGTGGGCTGCAGGTCGGGGTAGGTCTCCGAGAGGAGTTTTCCCTCGATGGAACCCTCGTAATCGAGGACCGCGAAGTCACCCATCGCGAGGGGACGCCCCTCGACCGTCTTGAAGTCGGCCAGGTCGCCGCGCAGTCCCTCGAGGAATTCCTCCACCTGCTTCTCATCGACGGCAGGCTTCTCAACGGTCACCTGGAGTCCCTTGTACTCGGGCAGGGTGATCGCGGGGCGTGTCACGATCGTCGCGGTGAAGCGCAGGGAACGGTCCCCTTCCAGCTTGATATCGCGGACGTTCGGGCTCTGGACCGGGCCGAGCTTCTGCTCGTTGATCGCCTCGCGGACGGCGGCATCAAGGAGCTTCCGGGTGACTTCCTGCTCGATGTCCTGTCCGTATTTCTTCTCGACGATGGCGAGCGGGGCCTTGCCCTTGCGGAAGCCGGGAAGATTGGCCAGACGGCGGTATTCGCCGCCCACTTCCTTCCACTCGGAGTGGAAGCGATCGGGCGGAAGTTCGATGTGCAGGTCGACGATGCAGGTCTCTTTCTGTTCTGTGGTGACTTTCATGATGAACCGACAAGGAAAGCAGGGAGATCCTTCAGGGACAACCTCCAAAGGCGATTTTTGGTGGAAGTTTCCATGGAATAGCCTGTGATTCACCGTTTCATCATTCATAATTCCTCCTTCATCTTTTCCCTGATATGCGTTCCCTCCGGCTCTTTCTCTACGGCATTCCGGTTGCGTTGCTTCTCCTTCTGGCGGCGGCTTTCGTCAATGCCACCTACCTCTCGGTGGCCAAGAAGAACGAGATGTCGATCGGTACCCTCGGGGAACCCTCCACTCTGAACCCGATCCAGCAGGCCGACTCGGCCTCTTCCCAGATCGGGGGGCTGATCTTTAACGGCCTGATCAAATACAATCAGGATCTCGAGATCGTGGGTGATCTGGCCACCGGGTGGGAGCTATCGCAGGAAACAACGTTTCAGTTTGCGACTGAAGAAGAAGCCAAAACGGCAACGATACCGGCATCGCAACTCAATACCGCTTTTAATTTTAAGGGTGAGATTTCGAATACTGAACAAAAGGGGAAAAATCTCGTCATCACGCTACGCCAGCCGGGGCTCGAAGTTTCAGAAAAAATCGCGGGGTTCTTTGAGAAAAATGACCTCCACCCACTCCCCTTCCCCGCCTTGGAGCCCGGCGGTAAGGAGCGCCCATTCAAGGCCGAACCGATCATCCGATTCACCCTGCGCGACGGGGTGCGTTGGCATGACGGCGCCCCCTTCACCTCGGCGGATGTCGCCTTCACGTGCCGGGCCATCATGGACGAGAAAGTGGCCTCCCCTCGCCGCTCCGACTTCGATCTCGTGGAGAGCGTCGGGACGCCGGATCCGAAAACGGTCATTGTCCGCTACAAGAAGCCCTTCTCCCCGGCGCTCCTGAGCTGGATGGGGGCGATCCTGCCCGAGCACCTCCTGGGAAAACTCGACCCCTCCAAGTGGCCCGAGGCCTATAACCGGAAGCCGATCGGCACAGGCCCCTTCAAGTTCGATTCCTGGAAGACCAATGAGTTCATACGGCTAAAAAAGAACCCCGACTATTTCCTCGGCTCCCCATGGCTCGATTCGATCGTCTTCCGCGTCCTGCCCGATCCCCTCACCCTCCAACTCGCCTTCCAGACCAAGCAGGTCGATTTCTGGGATGTCAGCCCCTGGGCCGTGAAGAGCTTGGAGAAGGATCCCCGCCTCGACCTCTTCAGCGTCCCCGGCAACAGGTACAACTACATCGGCTGGAATCTCCGCCGTCCCATGTTCCAAGACCTCAGGGTCAGGCAAGCCTTGGCTCAGGCCGTGAATGTCGCCCAGATGATCAAGCACATCATCTATGGCCGGGGAGTGCAGTCGACCGGGATCTTCACTCCGCAGGTATGGTTCTTCGACCCCTCGGTGAAACCACTCCCCTACGATCCGGCCGCCGCCCGCAAGCTTCTGGATGAAGCCGGGTGGAAGGTTGGCCCTGACGGTATCCGGGTGAAGGAGGGGAAGCGTTTCAGCTTCACCCTGCTGGCCAACAACGGCAACGAGGTCCGTCGCGACATCGCCACCCTTGTCCAGGATGACCTCAAGCAGGTCGGCATCGAGGTGAAGGTCGAGATCTACGAGTGGGCCGTCCTGCTCAAGCGCTTCGTCAACAAGGGGGAATTCGACGCCATCGTCATGGGCTGGGGGCTTGGATACGACTTCGACCAATACGGGATCTGGCACTCCAGCCAGACCCATCCCGAGGAACTGAACTTCATCGGCTACAACAATCCCGAAGTCGACCACCTCCTGACCGACCTGCGGCAGGAATACGCCCGTCCCGAGATCATCAGGCTTGCCGGCAAACTCCAGCAGGCGATCTATGCCGACCAACCCTACCTGTTCCTCTTTGTCCCCGAGGAGACCTCGGTCATGTGGAAGGGAAGCTACCGGATCCGACGCCCGGGCCCCTCACCCGGCGAATGGATCGACGCACCCGTCACCATGACCAAGGCCGGCTGGAGCTACGACCTGGTGTGGTTCTACCGGCCGGAGTATGCGCCAAAACAATGATGAAGGATGAGGGATGAATTATGAAATGCCCGAAGGGATCAATCTTGTTTCGTTTTTCCATTTGGCAAAACGCCGTCGCTATACGCCGGCGCTCTATGCCGGGTGACTCCTCTTCCTTTCATCATTCATCCTTCATAATTCATCCTTTCCTTCAGTGACTTCCTTCCTCATCCGCCGTCTCGCCCTGAGCGTGGTGCTGCTGTTCATCATCAGCATCATCTCCTTCTTCATCGTCACGATGACCCCCGGGAGCCCCTATCCGTGGGGAGAGCTCAATCCCAAGATCTCCGCCGAGGTGAAGGCCAACTTCCGGAAGAAGTTCCACCTCGATCGCCCCCTGCACGAGCAATACACACTCATGATGAAGGACCTCTTCACGGGTGATCTGCGCAGCATCAAGGATGACCGCCCCGTGATGGGAAAGATCATGGAGCGCCTTCCCGCCACCCTCGCGCTGAACATCACCGCCATCCTCATCTCCCTCTCCTTCGGAACCCTGCTGGGCGTCTATGCTGCGCGGCATGCCGGGCGCTGGCAGGACATGGCCGGATCGTTTGTCGCCTTCCTCTTCATCGCCCTGCCGGGATTCTGGGTCTCCTATCTGGTTGCGATCGTGCTGGTGAAGGGCTTCGGCGTCCCGATCCTCGGCACCCGCAGCTACGGCATCGTCTTCCCCAGCGGTTTTGCCGCGGGACTCGACACCCTCTGGCATCTCCTGATTCCCGCCTCGATCCTCGCCATCGGAGGAATCGCCTCCCAGTCACGCTACCTACGGGCCACGATGATCGGGACGCTCCGCGAGGATTACATCAGGACCGCCCGGGCCAAGGGGCTCGCCGAGGAGACGGTTCTCTACAAGCATGCCCTCAGGAACTCGATCCGACCGCTTGTCACCGGCATCGGAATGCTTCTTCCGGCGCTCATCAGCGGTTCGGTCATCATCGAGAGCATCTTCGCCTACCCCGGCATGGGGCGCCTCTTCTACGAGGCGGTGTTGGAACGGGACTACCCGACCATCGTCGCGCTCAACTTCATCGGGGCGGCACTCATCCTGCTCGGCAACCTTCTTTCCGACCTGCTCTACGCGGCGGTCGATCCGCGTGTACGACTCGAATAAAATGAGTGCCGTTCCAACGATTTCTTCCGAAACACCAAGCGCACGGATCCTTCGACGGTTCCGAGCCGATCCGATCGCCCGGATCGCGGTGATGTTCATCATCCTCTTCGCCCTGCTGGCCGGAGGGACGGCCCTCCTCTCCCAGTTCGGCCATCACTGGCCCTTCGACCCGAATCTCACCAACCTTGAGCAGAAGCTTCTGCCTCCCTCCTCTCAACACTGGCTTGGAACCGATAATCTCGGCCGTGACGTCCTCTCCCGGATGCTCCACGGCGCCTCGATCTCGCTCACCGTGGGACTCATTGCGGTCTTTGTCTCGCTGGCGATCGGCATGGTGGTGGGGGCTCTTGCCGGATACTTCGGGGGCATCACCGACCAGGTCCTGATGCGCTCCGTCGACGCCCTGCTCTGCTTCCCCACCTTCTTCCTCATGCTGACAGCCGTCGCCCTCCTCGGGCCGAGCCTCATCAATATCGTTGTCGTGATCGGCCTGGTCAGTTGGACAGGCACGGCCCGGCTTGTCAGGGGGGAATTCCTGACCCTGCGTGAGGCGGAATATGTGAAGAGCGCCAGAGTTCTAGGCCAGAACGCCTGGACCATCATCACCCGCCACATTCTCCCCAATGCCGCGGCACCGATCCTAGTGACCGCCGTGCTAGGCATTCCCGAGGCGATCCTCTCGGAAGCAGGACTGAGCTTCCTCGGCTTCGGCGTCCAGCCACCGCAGGCCACCTGGGGCAACATCATCGCCGACGGGAAGACCTACCTGCTCGACGCCTGGTGGCTCATCCTCTTCCCGGGACTCGCCATCCTGATTGCCTCGCTGTCATTCTTTCTTGCAGGCGATGCGCTCAGGGAGGCGGCGGAAAGCCGCGGGTAATGATGAAGGATGAGTTATGAGGGATGAAGGAAAGGAAAAATGCAGAATGAAAAATGAAAAAACACCCCCTGTTGAGCTTTCCGCAAGGACGAAGGAGTTCGCCCTTCGGATGATCAGGCTTTACTGTTCCCTTCCCAAGAACACGCAGGCCCAAGTATTGGGAAAGCAGGCTCTGAGATCAGGAACATCAGTTGGAGCCAATTTCCGCGAAGCCAAGCGCTCCAGGTCCAAAGCAGAGTTCATCTCCATCATCGGAGTTTGCATCAAGGAGCTTGATGAAACCGCCTACTGGCTCGAGTTGCTCGTTGAATCTGATATCGTCAGCTCTCGGAAATTGAAGGATCTCTATCATGAGTGCGATCAGCTCATCGCAATCCTCACGACCATTTCCAAGAAGACCAAGGCCTCTGCCCTTCATACTTCATAATTCATCCTTCATAATTTGCCTTTTCCCATGCTCTCCATCCGCAACCTCAAAATCGCTTTCCGCTCGGGCGAGACCATCACCCCGGCCCTCAAGGGAGTTTCCCTTGAGCTTGGCAAAGGCGAAACCCTTGCGATCGTCGGTGAGAGCGGCAGCGGCAAGAGCGTGACCGCGCTCGCGATCTCGCAACTTCTACCCACACCTCCCGCCGTCTATCAGGGCGGTGAGATCCTCTTTGAAGGGAAGGACCTTCTGAAGGCCTCGGATGCGGAGCTTCGCGAGGTTCGCGGGGGGAAGATCGCCTACATCTTCCAGGAGCCCTCCACCTCGCTCAACCCCGTCTACACGATTCGCAGCCAGATCGCGGAGATGATTCGTCTCCACCGGCCCGACGTGACCGACATCGATTCCGAGATCATCCGCTGGCTTGATGCCGTCGGGATCGTCGATCCGGCTTCGAGACTCCACGACTACCCCCACCAACTCAGCGGCGGCATGCAGCAGCGCGTGATGATCGCCATGGCTCTTTCGGCGCGTCCTGACCTTCTGATCGCCGATGAACCGACCACGGCGCTCGATGTCACGATCCAGAAGCAGATCCTCGACAAGCTTCGGGAACTCCAGCGCGACCTCGGCATGGCGGTGCTCCTGATCACCCACAATTTCGCCATCATCCGCGGTCTCGCCCGCCATGTGGCCGTGATGTACCGGGGCGAGGTCGTCGAGTATGGGGAGACCGACCAGATCCTCCGCAATCCCCAGCATCCCTACACCAAGGCCCTCATCGCCTGCATCCCCCGGCTTGGAGAACGCAGACACCGCCTCCCGACGATTGACTCGATCCAATCCTGATCACTGGGGATTCGGGAGCGTTATCACCCTGAGATTCCTGGGTGTTCCAGCTTGAAGTGAGGACGGAGGCTTCATTGGCTGAAAGTTCTCTTTGAAGTCCTGATCCCCCCAGACTCTCAAGGCGGTCCCATCCCAGACCAGGTAATCACCGCGTCTCAGGATCTGAGCGGGCGATATCTTTCCCTCTGGAATCGTCACTTCCCAATCCTTCATGACAAGCTTCTCGTTGCTACCCGCGATTTCCGGGAGACTTTGAACCAGACCAAGGTTTGAGCCCGTGAATCCGATGGCCTCGCATGGTACGAGGTCACTGGAACGCGTGTAATAGTTCCATTCGTAAAAGTTCGGCAGTGTTCTTATCGCGCGTGGCGGGAGCTCCCTCAAGCCAAGGGCGATCAGCACCCGGTCGGTATCGGAGAGATCGCCGATGATCCTGCGCACCGGAAGCGGTTGCTCGATGACAAGCGTCGGGATCGCCACGATCTGATGATCCAGCGCGAGTTGCGGATTTTTCAGCAGATCAATGACTTCGATCTGATGGTGCCCGGCAAGATACTCCCCGCAAATCTTCTCCAGATTGGCAATGGCCGCTTGCGACTTCGGCGTCTCTCCGACGACATACAGCCTCAGCGAAAAGAAATCAGGGCCTGCTTTGCCGTTCGCCGCCTTGATGTTGTGCGCTACAGCTTTCCTATTCATTTGGATTCACTTCGGTTGTCACGGCGTGAAATCCGGGGGGGGGGGTGATATCAGCTCCTCGGGCACGCGACATCTGTTGACGCTGCTTGGTTGCCATCATCTCGATGGCCTGTTGCACATCGGTGACTTTCTTGCTGGCCAGTTCCTGCACGGCAAACTCGGCGCGCATGGCGGCGATCTGCGCTTCCATGATCCGGTGCTTCCCTTCGAGTTCGTCGCGGCCCCGCTTCACTTCCTGCTCGCGCAGCAATTTCGCGGCGGCATCGATGGCCTCCTGATTCAACCGTGCCGTCCCGGTCAGCACGCCGGCCGCGCCGACATAGACATCGCTCAATTTGATACCCTTGTCTGTCAACAGAAACTCACGAATCTGGTTCGAGTGCGGCATTCCGCGCGACTTCAGCACGTACAGCGTGCGGTTACGCTCCCCGCCATAATCGGTATCGCGCAGCAGGATCCAGGTGTCGATCAGGGAGGAGATCGCGATGTCGGTCCGCTCGATCGGCGCACCGCCCGAGGTCAGACTGGTAAACACACTGGTGATCCCGCGTGTCTTCATGAAATTCACCAGGCGCATCATCATTCCCTTCACCTCGAGCTGATTGCCACCCATGAGGAAACTGTTCAGGGGATCGACCGACACCACCTTGGGTATGAAGTCATTAATGGCGCTTTCCATCAGGAGCAGGTGCTTTTCCAGGCCGTGTGTACTCGGGCGTGTGGCGTGAAATTCCAACAACCCCTTCTTCACCCAGTGCTGTAGGTCGATCCCGATGGAGCGCATGTTGCGGATGATCTGCTTGGCCGGCTCCTCAAAGGTAAAATAGATGGCGCGATCGCCCCTGCGACAGGCCGCATCGACAAAGTGCGCGGCCAGGCTGCTCTTGCCGGTGCCGGCCGTGCCCGAGACCAGCACGCTGCTCCCCTTGTAATAACCCTTGCCTCCGATCATGGCATCCAGACGCGGCACACCGGAAGAGACGCGTTCGATCGAAACGTTGTGCTCAAGAGTGACCGAGGTGATCGGCAGCACGATGAGACCGCTCTCATCGATCAGGAAAGGGTACTCGTTGGTGCCGTGATCCGAGCCCCGGTACTTGACCACGCGCAGACGGCGCGAGGCGACCTGATCCGCGATCCGTTGATCAAGCTTGATGACGCAGTCACTGACATACTCCTCAAGCCCCTGCCGAGTCAGCATTTCGATTCCGGGTTCACCGGTAATGACAGCGGTGACACCTTTTGCCTTGAGCCAGCGAAACAGACGGCTGATTTCGGCACGAAGGATCGACTGGTTGGGCAGGGCGCCGAAGAGTGATTCGATACTGTCGAGCACCACTCGCTTGGCACCGATCGAGTCGATGGCATGGCCTAGGCGGATGAAGAGGCCTTCCAGATCGTAGTTGCCGGCCTCTTCGATCTCGCTGCGCTCAATACAAACACAGTCAATCACCAGCTTCTTGCGCCGGATCAGATCCTGCAGGTCGTAACCGAACGAGGCCACATTATCGGTCAGTTCCATTGCACTCTCCTGGAACGACATCAGGACACCCGGCTCGCCAAAATGGGTCACCCCATTCACCAGAAATGCGATTCCAAAGACCGTCTTGCCACACCCCGCTCCACCACAGACCAGAGTGGGCCGCCCGGTCGGAAGCCCCCCTCCAGTGATCTCATCGAATCCCCGGATACCGGTGGGAGTTTTGGGAAGTTGCGGCCTCGGTTTTGTTTTTGAGGCAGTAACGGATCTCGCCACGAATCCCGCCTTGGGGTTCGGCTTCGCTTTGGATGTCGCTTTGGTCATGGCTTCATTCCTTATTCGTTGTTCGCTATTCATTATTCGTTTGGGGAGTATTCGAATATTCCTCGAGGGAACCGCTGCCGAACTCATCGACGGTTTTCGTAACTCCTTCCTGCAGAACGTCCGCTTCCATAAACTAGCTCTAATCCCACCTTCTCAGCCGCGACAGGGAATAGCCCTAGCGCTTTCGCTTAGATCCTCCTCACTACAGTGAGGAGCGACCGATTGCGTGGAAGTCTTGATGGCGCGTCAGGCGTGCAAGAATCAACCCGCCGGGTATCGACAGGATAGATGTCGGGAACTATCACTGAGAAAATATGATTCCACGCTACAACGACCTCGCAGCCAATGAGCGTACCTATCTCGCATGGATGCGCACATCGCTGGCACTGATCGCCTTCGGATTCCTCCTCGAACGCTTTGATCTCGTGGTCAGGGCCTTTGCACGATCCATGACAGATGGAAAATTCCAGATGACATCTCCGCTGGGCAGGGAGGCGGGGATCGTCCTCGTCGCTTTGGGTCTGCTCATCATGATCCTCTCAACGTGGCGTTTCACTACGACGACGCGACTCATCAAGAGCGAAACCCAGGAAACCTATGGAATCCGCAGCGTCCTGCTCACTGGGGCGATCTTCATACTCTTGGCGAGTTTCGTCCTCCTCTACGTCAGCAAGATTCTCTTCTGATCGAAGAAAATCACGGTGACTGGGGACATTGGCCGTCGTTTTGCTGAAGGGGCGACGGTATTTTGAGGAGATAGCTAGGCGCCCAAGCGCAGCTGTAGTGAACTACTGCAAGCGCAGGGCAACGACGCTAGAACTCAAAGGACCTAGCCCCCTCCCTGAACAGGGAGGCAGGAGCAGAAGATATTCCGATCTCCGTAGACATTATCCACGCGCGAAACGCTCGGCCAAAACTTGTGGTTCCTGAGCCAGGGGGCCGGATAGGCGGCCTGCTGGCGTGAATAGGGCCTGTTCCATTCGTCGGAGGTGACGGTAGCGGCGGTATGGGGTGCGCGCTTGAGTGGGTTGTCGGCGCGGTCTAGTTCCCCCTTCTCGATGGCGGTGAGCTCGCCGTGGATCACGATCATGGCGTCGCAGAAGCGGTCGAGTTCCTCCTTGGACTCACTCTCGGTCGGCTCGACCATGAGGGTACCGGGGACGGGCCAACTCATGGTGGGGGCATGGAAGCCGAAATCCATGAGGCGCTTGGCGATGTCCTCGACCTCGACTCCGGCGCGGGCCTTCCACTCGCGGAAATCGAGGATGCACTCGTGGGCGACGGTGCCGTTCTCACCCTTGTAGAGGACGGGGAAGAAGGGTTCGAGACGCTTGGCGATGTAGTTGCCGTTGAGGATCGAAAGGGCACTGGCCATGGCGAGACCATCCGGCCCCATCATGCGCAGATACATCCAGCTGATGACCAGGATGCTGGCGCTTCCCCAGGGGGCGGCGCTCACCTCGGTCACGGCTTGCGATCCGCCGGTCGGGATGACGGAGTGTCCGGGAAGGAAAGGGGCGAGATGCCCGGCGACACCGATCGGGCCCACGCCGGGACCACCGCCGCCGTGAGGGATGCAGAAAGTCTTGTGAAGATTGAGGTGGCAGACATCGGCCCCGATGTCGCCGGGACTGCAAAGACCCACCTGGGCATTCATGTTGGCCCCGTCCATGTAGACCTGTCCTCCGGCCTCGTGGATCATCGCGCAGATCTCCTTGATGCGTGACTCGAAGACGCCGTGGGTCGAGGGATAGGTCACCATGAGCGCGGCGAGACGGTCGCGGTGCGCGGCGATCTTCTCCTTCAGGTCCGCGACATCGACGTTCCCCTCGTTGTCGCAGGCGACACCGACGATTTCCATGCCGACCATCGCGGCGCTCGCGGGATTGGTACCGTGGGCGGAGGTGGGGATCAGGCAGACGTTCCTGTGCTGGTCGCCGCGCGACCTGTGGTAGGCGCGGATCACGAGAAGCCCCGCATACTCTCCCTGGGAGCCGGCATTGGGCTGGAGGGATACGGCATGGAATCCGGTTACCTCCGAGAGCCACTGCTCAAGCTGGCGGAACATGACGGCGTACCCCTTGGCCTGGGAGACCGGCACGAAGGGGTGAAGTCCCCCGATCTTTTCCCAAGTGACGGGGAGCATCTCGGAGGTCGAGTTGAGCTTCATCGTGCATGATCCGAGCGGGATCATGGAGGTGGTCAGGGAGAGATCCTTGGCCTCAAGGCGGCGCAGGTAACGCAGCATTTCGGTCTCGGTGTGGTAGGAGTTGAAGACCGGATGGGTGAGGATCGGAGTGGAGCGGCGCAGGGCATCAGGCGTCTGCCAGGCGAGCGCGTCGTTGACGGCATTCCCCGGACCGGTGCCGAAGAGATCGGCAAGGTGGTCGACCGACGCGGTGGTCTCGTCGAGGGAAACGGTCACGGCAGTCTCGCCGAGGTAGCGGAGATTGATGCCGGCATGCTCAGCGCGGGAACGGAGGGATGCCGACTCGGCCGGGGTCATCGTGACGCGGACTGTGTCGAAGAATGGGCCCTTGGAAACCTCCCATCCCGCCTTGGCCAGCGAGGCCGCAAGCTTGAGCGCCTGAAGATGGACCTTCTCGGCGATCTCGCGCAGTCCCTTGGGGCCGTGATAGACGGCGTACATCGAGGCGATGACGGCGAGGAGGACCTGGGCGGTGCAGATGTTGCTTGTCGCCTTCTCGCGGCGGATGTGCTGCTCCCGGGTCTGGAGCGTGAGGCGGTATGCGGGGTTGCCGTCGGCGTCTCGGGAGATCCCGACCAGGCGTCCGGGCAGGCGGCGCTTGAACTCGTCGCGCACGGCGAGGTAGGCCGCGTGAGGGCCACCGTATCCCATCGGGACTCCGAAGCGCTGGGTCGATCCGACAACGATGTCGGCACCGAACTCTCCGGGGGCCTTGAGCAGGACCAGGGCAAGAGGGTCGCTTGCGACCACGGCAAGACCGCCCGCGGCATGGATCGCGTCGATCAGGGGCTTAGGATCGGAAATCGTCCCGTCCGTGGCGGGGTACTGCACGATGCCGCCGCAGAGGCCGGCATTGGGAACGTCGTGGATGCCGCCGACGATCAGCTCAATGTCCATGGGCTCCGTGCGGGTCCGCAGCAGGGAGATGGTCTGGGGATGGCACCCCTCGGAGACAAAGAAGCGGGAGGCGCCCCCCTGCCCCTTGAGGTCGTGGCACATGGCCATCGCCTCGGCGGCGGCCGTGGCCTCGTCGAGCATCGAGGCATTCGCGATCGCCATCCCGGTCAGGTCGCAGACCATGGTCTGGAAATTGACCAGGGCCTCCATGCGTCCCTGGGAGATCTCCGCCTGATAGGGGGTGTAGGCCGTGTACCAACCGGGATTCTCGAGGATGTTCCTGCGGATCACGGCCGGGAGATGCGTTCCGTGATACCCCATGCCGATGTAGGTGGGGCGATTCTCGTTCTGCGATGCGATCCCCTGAAGTTCGGCCAGGGCCTCCTCCTCGGAGAGGGCCGCGGGCAGATCAAGCGGGCGCTTGAGACGGATCCCGGGGGGGACGGTCTTTGCGATCAGATCCTCCAGTGAGGAGCATCCCAGCGTGGAGAGCATCGCTCCGATGCCCTCGTTCTCGGAACCGAGATGACGGCGTGTGAAGCGCCCGATACGGAAAACTTCGTCAAGATCATTGAGTCCCGAAGCCGCGCTCATCAGGAGATCTGGGCGGTGTAGGCTTCGGGAGTGAGAAGCGCCTCCACTTCGGCGGGACTGGAGGCCTCCATCCTGTAGATCCACCCCTGACCGAAGGGATCGGTGTTAAGCAGGGCGGGATTGGCGGAAAGTTCAGAATTCACCTCGGTCACCGTTCCGCTGAGCGGGGAGTAGATGTCGCTGGCGGCCTTGACCGACTCTACAACGGCGGCGGTGGCTCCGGCCTTCACCTCGGCGCCGACCTTGGGAGGCTCGGCATAGACAATGTCGGTGAGTTCGGTCTGGGCATGGTCGGTGATCCCGACGGTCACGGTGTCACCCTCGACCCGGATCCATTCGTGGGTCTTTGCGTAGCGGAGATCGGCGGGAACGTTCATGGTGATGGTAGGATTGAGTCGGTTGAGAAGGGTGGATTCAGGGTTTCTTGTAAAACGGAAAAGTCGTGATCGTAGCGGCGTAACGGCGGCCACGCACCTCAATTTCCACGGCCGTTCCGGGTGCCGAGAAGGCGGGTGGCAGGTAGGCCATCGCGATCCCCTCCCCCAGGCTTGGGGAGAGGGCGCCGCTGCAGGTCTCACCGATCTGCGAATCACCCGCGAACACCGCATAATGGGAGCGCATCGGGGGGCCGGAGACGGTCAGTTTCAGCGGGGTAAGCCGTGACGGAAGTCCCGCCGTGCGCTGCTGCTCAAGCGCCGGGCGACCGGAAAAATCACCCTTCTCAGGGTCATCCAGGCCCGTGAACCTGTCGAGACCGGCTTCCAGGGGGGTCCGTTCGCTCGAGAGGTCGGAGCCGTTGAGCGGATACCCCATCTCGAGCCTGAGGGTGTCGCGGGAACCGAGCCCGCACGGCTTCACACCGGCGGCCAGCAGACTCTCCCAGAGGGCAATGCCATCAGCCACGGGGACAAAAAGCTCGAAGCCATCCTCACCTGTGTATCCCGTGCGGGCAACCAGCGGGGAAACAGCTGCGGCCGATGAGGTCAGGGGGGCGATCCCGTTGCGCTTGGGCACCTCGCAGGCAGGATAGAGTGACCTGAGGATCTTTTCGGAATCGGGCCCCTGAAGCGCGATCGCCGCATAATCATCCCCCTGATCCTTCAGCACCACCGAGCCGTCGGCGGGGAGGCGGGAGCGCATCCACTCCAGATCGAGATCGCGGCAGGCACCGTTGATAACCAGAAAATAGGACATCTCGCCGTTGCGATAGATGATGAGGTCGTCGATCACGCCCCCCTTCGCATCGAGCATCAGGGTGTATTGGCCGCGCGTGACAGCCAGCTTGCCGACGCGGTTGGTGAGCAGGCTCTCGAGCCATGCAAGGGCACCCGGCCCCTCCACGGTCACCTCACCCATGTGGGAGATGTCGAACATTCCCGAGGCGGAGCGCACCGCCTTGTGCTCGTCCATGATGCCGGAATACTGGACCGGCATGAACCAGCCGCCGAACTCGACCATGCGGGCACCGCAGGTCACATGGGCGGATTCCAGCGGAGTGTGTTTCAGGGATGCCGGATCGCTCATGACTTATTGGAGGGGTGCTTGGTGGGGACTGTGACCGCACCGTTCGGACGGCGGGCATTGAAATCAAGGTAGGTGTAGGACTGGAACATCTTCTCGTACTCGTCCACCAGGCGCATCGCCTCGTTCGGCTTGAGACGGTCTCCCTTGAGGGCGGCATCGGCCTGGGACTTGATGCGGCGCGCGAGTTCCTTCGTGTCCCACTGGGTAAGGGTCAGGACCTGGTCGATGGTGTTTCCGGGAAGCACCTCCTCGATGTAGTAGCCGGCCTCCTCATCCTCATCGAGGAAGACATGCATCTCGTTCACGCGGCCAAAGAGATTATGAAGGTCCCCCATGATGTCCTGATAGGCACCCGAGAGGAAGATGCCGAGGTAGTAGGGCTCGCCCTGGCGGACACGATGGACGGGAAGGGTCTCCTTCACATCCTGGAAGTCGATGAACTTCGCCATCTTGCCGTCGGAGTCGCAGGTGATGTCGACAAGGGTTCCGCTACGTTCCGGCACCTCGTCGAGGCGGTGAATCGGCATCACCGGGAAGAGCTGACCGAGAGCCCAGTGGTCGAGGAGCGACTGGAAGACCGAAAAATTGCAGAGCAACTGGTCGGCAAGTGCGACTTCGAGTTCGCGCACCTCCTCGGGAACCTGCGCCATTCCGCGGTGCATCTGGACCATGCGGGCGGCGATGTGCCAGTAGAGCGTGTCGATCTTGGCCTTGGCGCGCAGATCGAGCAGGCCGAGGTCGAACATCGACTGCGCCCGGTCGCGGATCTGCTGGGCATCGTGGAGATTCTCCAGACGGCGCTTCTCGCTCAGGCCCGCCCTGATCTCGATCATGTCGGCCACGAGTTTCGGATCCTCGGGCGAGGAGGAGACATCATCGGACTGGGCTTCCTTCTCGATCGATCCGAAGGCCTCGATGATCAGCACCGAGTGCGGGGCCACGATGAAGCGGCCGCTCTCGCTGACGATCACGGGATGCTCGACCTGCTCGGAGTCGCAGATCTCCATGATGTTGTAGACGATGTCGCGGGTGTACTCGTGCAGGGAGTAGTTGCGCGAGCTGTCGAAGCTCGTGCGCGATCCGTCGTAGTCGACGCCGAGACCGCCCCCCACGTCGAGATAGCCGAGGGCGTGGCCCATCTTGCGGAGCTTCGCGTAGAAGCGCGCCGCCTCGCGCGTGGCCCGGCTGATCGTCTGGATGTCGGGAACCTGGGATCCGACATGGTAATGGAGCAGGACAAGGGCATCGGGAATCCCCTCGGCGTGGAGCGTGTCGCTCATGGAGACCAGGTCGGCGGTCGAGAGACCGAACTTGGCATTCTCACCGCCGCTTGTCGCCCACTTGCCTGCTCCCTTGGAGAGGAGACGGACACGGGCGCCGATCATCGGCTGGACCCCCACCTGCTTGGCGACGGCCAGGATCTGGTGGAACTCCTCCAGCTTCTCGACGACAAGAATCACCTTCTTGCCGAGCTTCAACCCGAGCAGGGCGGCACGGATGAACTCGTCATCCTTGTAGCCGTTGCCCACGACGAGACTCTCGGGATCGGAATGGACGGCGAGGGCGGCGATCATCTCCGGCTTGCTGCCGGCCTCGATGCCGAAATGGTAGGGAAGCCCCGCGTCGACGATCTCCTCCACGACCTCGCAGAGCTGGTTCACCTTGATCGGGAAGACGCCGCGGTACTGGTTCCTGTAGCCGCATTCCGAGATCGCGCGGGCGAAGGATTCGTTGAGTCTGCGGACGCGGTCACGAAGCAGGTCGTGGCTGCGTATGAGCAGGGGAAAACGGAGCCCGCGTTCCCTGGCCTCATCGACCAGTTCCATCAGATCGATCTCCTCCCCCTCCTTCCGTCGGGGTCGGATCACGGCGTGTCCCGCACCGTTGATGCACACATAGCCTTCCGACCATCCCTCCACATTGTAGAGCACGGAGTTCTGCAGGGTGATGGATCCGGAGGCGGGTTGGGACATTTTCTTTGAAATAGGAGCAGAGGAATTAACAAACATCACCCCTGTTGGCGACATGTAGATGAGATTTTTTTACCACTCCCCGGAGAGGGGGATCCGAGCTTCAAAAACTTCCGTGCGTGATTGCCTTGGCGAACCGCCTTTGAAACTCTTTCCAAATCATCCCCACACCGCTCGCCTGCCCATGAAACTTCTCCACATCGACCCCTTCGCCGGCATCAGCGGCGACATGACCGTTTCGGCACTACGCGACCTCGGGGTGCCCGAGGAGGTTTTCCAGGAAGCCCTTGCCGCCCTTCCGATCACTCTCCCTGAGTGCCGGTTTGTCCGGGGAGAGCGCGGCGGCATCTCGGGATGGCGCTTCCGGGTGAAGGGACACGACGGGGAGGAGGGCCATGCCGCCGGCCATCACCACCACGATGATCCCCACGATCATGCACATGATCATTCGCACGGACATGGGCATTCCCCTTCGCATTCCCACAGCCATTCCCATCATCACGGGGATTCCCACACCCATGGCCGCACCCATGATGAAATCCGTACCCTTCTCGGGCAGAGCCGCCTACCCGAGGAGGTCAAGCAGCACGCCCTCTCCGTTTTTCAGAGAATCGCCATTGCCGAAGGGGGCATCCATGGAGTCCCTCCCGAAACCGTCGGCTTTCATGAAGTCGGGGCCGAGGATTCCATTGCCGACATCGTGGCAGCCTGCGCTGGATTCGCCCACCTGAAGCTAGACAGGATCACCTGCGGAGCATTGATAGAGGGAACCGGACATGTCCATTGCGCCCACGGAACCTTTCCCCTCCCCGCCCCGGCCACGCTGGCACTGCTCCAAGGAATCCCCTTCCGTCAGGTCGAGGAGCCGTGGGAACACATTACCCCCACCGGCGCGGCCCTGATCGCGGAGTTTGCCTCCGCCTTCGGCCCGATGCAGGAAACAAGCGTTTCGGCCATCGGTTACGGGCTAGGTTCACGCCATACACCAAACCGCCCCAACGCTCTTCGCCTGATTCTCGGCGCGTCGATCGACTCTGGGTCAACCGACTGCGACGAGGTCGTGGAACTCCGATGCAATCTCGATGACCTCACCCCGGAGCATGCCTCTCATGCCCTCGAAGCGATCCTTTCCGCAGGCGCACTCGACGCGACCCTGACCCCGACCGTCATGAAGAAGGGACGCTCCGGTTGGATCCTGGAAGTCCTCTGCCAAGAGGAGAAGGCGGGCAAACTCACCGAGAGGATTCTTCGCGAGACCACGGCATTCGGCGTTCGCCGCCACAGGATGGATCGTCTCAAGCTCGAGCGTCATCACTCCAGCGTATCCACACCCTACGGGGAGATCGCCGTCAAGGTCGGCACACTGCGCGGGGAAATCCTCCAGCAGTCACCCGAGTTCTCCTCCTGCGCCGAAGCAGCCGCCCGATACGGCGTTCCCGTCAGACTGGTCCACCAGGCCGCCCTGCAGGCCGGGATCGAAGGAACAATCTGAAAGACTGAAGGTGGGATGCTTCATCACATATTTTGCAATGCAACCAAGACGAAGCGGAGGAAGGGCCTCCAAGAAATGGATGAGCGAAAAGAGCAGCCAGAGCAATCAGGCCGTGAAGCGGCGTGAGAGTTCGCCGGGCGCCATCTGACTCATGGTGGGGCGTCCCTTCGGAGTGACGTAGGGATGATTGCAGTCAAGCAGGTCGCGCAGGAGCATCCGCCCCCCCTCCTCTCCGGAGGGAAGTCTCGCTCCGGCCGCCGCAAGACGGCTTACGGAGGCGGCAAGGGCTTCGCGGCCCGGGAGATCAAGGGTCGGTGTCTCGGCAAGGGTCCTCAGCTCGTCCACCAGACGGATCACGATCTCCATGACGGGAAGGGACGCGGCGGCGGCGGGGATGGCATCGACCTTGAGACTCGCTGTTCCGAGGCTTCCCTGTCCGAAGGATTCGGCCACGAGTCCGGCTGCACGGAGGATGGAGCGGTGGGCGTCGATCCACGCCAGATCGGCCACCGACATTTCGAGGATCTCGGGAAGCAGCAGACTCTGGCTCTCGAGTTCACCCTGACCAAGACGTGCAAGGAAACGCTCGTAGAGGATCCTCTCCCGGGCCGCACGGATCTCCACGATCATGAGGCTCTCCTGCTCCTCGAAGAGGAGGTAGCGGCCGCACAGCGATCCAATAAATTGGACCGCTGGAGGAGTTGGAAGTTGGAAGTTGGAAGTTGGGGATGAAAACCTAGTGGGTGACTCTGCGACACGGGCTGCGTCGGGTTCCTGAACCGCAAACTCCTGCTGATGGGAGCCGGCGGAAGGCGACCATGACGGATTGATGATCGGTGGGAAGAGCGGGTCGGAACCGGGGCCGATCGCCTCAAGTGATGGGGCGGCGGGAGAAGCCGCACCCCAAGCCGAGCGGGCGGCCTCCAGGGCGGCGGCTCGGATCACTCCGGGATCCCGGAAACGGACCTCGCGCTTGGCGGGATGGACGTTGCAGTCGACCGCCGCCGGGTCGATCTCGAAAAAGAGAACCGCGGGGGGATGCAACCCCTTGGCAAGGACTCCGTCGCACGCCTCTCGGAGCGGCAGGGAGAGAACGGGGCTCCGGATAATCCTCCCGTTCACGAAGGTCATCTGCCGGGTCCTGTCACTCCGCCCCTCGCCCGGTCTGGCGATCCATCCATGCACGCGCACTCCATGGCTCTCGAGGGGAGGAACCTTGATCAGTTTTCCGAGGAATGCCTCCCCGTGCAGATCGCGGAGCCGCACGGCCAGATCCTCCGTGGCGGCCAGACGGAAGACCTCCCGGTCGTCCCGCCTGCAGATGAAGGAAATACCGGGATGTGCGACCGCCAGGATCTCGATCTGCTGCAGCAGATTCGCGGCCTCGGTCTGCTCGCCCCGGAGGAATTTGCGGCGGGCGGGGACGTTGAAGAAGAGGTCGGCCACCTCGATGGTGGTGCCGGGAGCATCGCCGGAATCCTGCACCCCGTGGATCTTCCCACCGGTGACCTCGATCAGCGTCCCCGCCTCATCCTCCCTGCGGCGCGTGGAGAGGCGGAAACGGGAGACACTCGCGATGCTGGGCACGGCCTCGCCGCGGAATCCGAGGGTGGTGATGGCGGCGAGATCGCCGCTCTCGCGGATCTTGCTGGTGGCATGGCGTTCCAGACAGAGAAGGGCGTCGGCGCGGTCCATGCCGGATCCGTCGTCGGTCACCCGGATCAGGCGGGCACCGCCCCGCTGAAACTCGATGGTGATGCGCCGGGCGCCGGCATCGATGGAGTTCTCCACCAGTTCCTTGACCACGGAGGCGGGGCGCTCCACCACCTCGCCGGCAGCCACCTGGCTGGCAAGGATGTCAGGAAGGAGGCGGATGGAACCCATGGGGGAAAGGATGAATGATGAACCAAGTCCCTGGCAAGGCGCGCGGAAGACAACGACGATGTCGTTGCCCGAAGGGTGGCACCGTCCGCCGGGAGGCGGATGCCATCAATTATGAATTATGAAGAAGTAAACGGCACGGGCACCGCCTCCCGTTGACTTAAGGAGCGACTCCAATAAAATGACATCATCATGATCGAGATTACCGAGGCGGCGGCGAAGCACCTGAGGGAACTGGCCCTTGAAAAAGGAACCCCCGGCCTGCGCCTTGCCGTGGAGAAGGGCGGATGCGCCGGCCTCCAATACGCGATGAACCTCGGAGCTCCGCAGGATGGGGATACCGTGGCGATGCGGGATGGCGCCGTTGTTGCCGTGGATCCGGAAAGTCTCCCCCATCTCACCGGGTGCACCCTCGACTACAGCGATGACCTGACGGGGGCCGGATTCCGGATCATCAATCCGAAGGCGGCCCGAAGCTGCGGATGCGGCACGTCGTTCGAGCCCGGGGAAAAGAGCGCCTAATTCCTTCATGTCCTTCCGTTTTCGTTTGCCAGCGATTTCCCCTGCGGTTCTTCTTTCCTGATCACATGGCAGGCAAACGCTACTACAGCTATCAGGCGCACTCCGGGCACCGGAGCGGCGGCAACTCGGACAGCCTCTTCGGTTGGACGGTCTTCATTTTCCTCCTGATCGGCTTCGTCTTCCTCTGCTGGATGGGGAGTTACTACATCTTCGCCCATCCTGAGAAGGCAGCGAACTACAGGCTGCTCCTCCGACTCCATAAGGTGGAGCCTCCCCAGCGCTTCGATGTCACGGCGGCCCCCCGCGGGGAGTTCCTCAAACCGGGCCAGCTTCTTGAGCGTTTCGGATCGATGACGGGTTCCGAGATCAGCCGCACCAATGAGAAACTGCTCCGCAACTTTATCCGCAACTACCATCAGAACCGCGAATTGGTCCCCTATGCCGTGGGGACCTACCGGGTCATCGGCACTCTTCCCCTGACGAAGAAATCGTTCTGCAATCCCGGACTGATCGCCCTGCTTCAGGCGGTGGAACAGCCCGAGATCCTCGTGGAGCAACCCTTCACCTGCGAGGAGTCTAATCTCCCGGCCTTGAAGCGATCCCTCACCCCCGCTCAGGAGATCAAGTTGGAGAAACCGCTCGACCTCTCGGCGGTCGTTCACATCGACCGGATCGGCGAAAGCCGCATCCTGCTCACCACGATGCCGCTCCTCTATGGAAGCTACGGATCGGCAAAGGGAGGCACCAGCTTCTCCTTGGAGCCACCGCTGGAACTCAACCTCGAGTCAGGACTTCCCGTCCTCTCACGCGATGAGATCGGGGCACTCTCGGGCGGAAAACTAGGCAAGGGGACCGACAAACCTGGACTGGGCCTGAGGATCAGCAGGATTGCCGAGGAAATGGCCACACCGACTCCGGAACCCAAGGTGGCCAAAGCCATCGCTGTCTCCACTCCATCCACTCCCGCGAAGGGGGCGCTGCCCGCCGCGGAACCGACCGTGGCGCGCGCCATCCCGGTGAATGCACAACCCGTCCTGCCGGCGATCCCGGTGGCGACCCCTGTTTCCGTGGCCATTCCCGTGGCAACCCCCGTGAACACTTTTCCGGCGACACTCCCTGCCCAGCCAGTGGCAACCCCCGCACCCTCGGCAATTCCCGTCGCCACACCAGCGACCAAACCGGTTGCCGCCGCCCCCCCGGCTCTGACGCAGCCACCCTCCGCGCTGACCCCCTCGAACGCCGTCACCGCCATCATGCAGCCGGCCGCGGCCTCCCCCTCCCAGGTCTGGCCTGTCTATGCGCCGGGGCAGATGCCTAGAGGTCGGCTCGTGGAACCCTCCGAAAGCCAGGAACTCGCCAAGCGCGGCATCGGCGGTGAGCGCAACTATCTCAAGGGCCGTTTCTCGGTCACCGCCTCCGGCAACGGACGCGCCGTGCTTCGACCCCAGGGCGCGGTGGCGGGAGTACCCGTCGGCCCAAGTTCGAAGGTGCGTGTGATCGTGGAGTTTCCCGCGGGCGTAACGCCCCCGACCGAAGGGAGCATGCTCTCGCGCGACACGCTCCGTCCTTTCGAGATCACCTCCGTGAAGCGCGGGGATGACGGCCAGATCAACATCTACGCGCGCGAAGTGACCCGCGGCCAGTGAGCGACGCGGTCAGAATACCGCTAAGGATGAAATCTGTAAGCTGAGACCTGAATACAGCGGATCCATCTGACTTCTTTCGCTTCTCCCCCCTTCCCAGATCCGAGAAACAACTCATCAGCCGACTCCTCCAAATGAACCCGGAATTTCAAGTTTCAGGTTTCACATCACAGGTTTCAGCACCGCCTCTGATTTCCATCATCATAAAGGAGATTCAGCAGAGCGGCGCCATCCCCTTCCGCCGCTTCATGGAGACGGCCCTCTATCACCCGGAGCACGGTTACTACGCCTCGGGCCGCGCGCGGGTGGGGAAGGAGGGGGATTTCTTCACCAGCGTCAGCGTCGGAGGGATCTACGGACGACTCCTTGCCTCTGTCTGCAGGGAAGTCTGGGAGCGACTTGGCCGCCCCTCCCCATTCACGATCGTGGAGCAGGGGGCCAACGACGGAAGCATGGCTTCCGATATTCTCGGGGAGATTGCCAAGAGCTCCGATGATTTCAGCCGTTCCGCGCATTTCCTCATAGTGGAACCCTTTGCCGTGAATCAGCGAAAGCAACGGGAACGGCTGCAATCGTTCCCCGACGTCAGCTGGGTGACTACCCTCGAGGAGGTGCCCGAATTCACCGGCATCCATCTCTCCAACGAGCTCTTGGACGCCTTCCCCGTCGACTCGCTCCGGTGGAGCGGCAGCGTCTGGGAGGAGGAATGCGTGGTTCTACAAGAACAGGGTCTCCGGCTAGTCACCCGTCCTATTCCAGATCCCGCCCTGAGGGCTGTCGCCGCGAAACTGCCGACCAACCTCGCTCCCGGTTTCCGGGTCGAATGGAATCCGGGACTTTCCCCATGGCTCGCGACACTGCATGCGAAGCTGCAACGCGGCATCGTCCTGACTATCGATTACGGCCAGGTGGGAGAGGATCGCTACGCCCCGCATCGGGCCGATGGCACCGTGATGGCCTACCAGGATCATCAACGTTACAACGATCCCCTCCCCGAACCCGGCCTGCGCGATATCACCGCTCAGATCGATTTCACGACTCTGGCGGCGGAAGCCCGCTCCATCGGCTTCGGGCTCCTCGGTTACAGCGACCAGCATCACTTCCTCGTCGGAACCGCCGAACCGTGGCTCCGCTCACTCGGTGATCTCACCGCCGCGAGCGATGCGGCGCGCGGCGACCTGCGCTCCCTGCAGACACTTCTGAACCCCGGCACCATGGGGCGACAGTTCAAGGCGATCGCCTTCGGAAAGGACTTCGCCGCCGAGCCTCCGCTGGGATGCTTCAAGTACCAGCGCCCGGGAGTCGAGGCGCTGCAGGTTTGATTCGGAAAAAGAAGTCAGAGAATCCCTGCAATTTCACAGGGATGAAGGGGATGAAAAGGATTTTGGAACAGCTGAGCTGATCCGTGCCCCCAGTGGCACTGCAATATGCTGGATACGATCGGGGACAGGGGATTTCTCCCATCCCCTTTATCCCCTTGGCTGGCCCGGCCGTTGCTTCGCATCCATTACGGATCCCTGTGAGTTTTTCGCTACTTCTGCGTTAGAAAACAGCCGGCCCTCAGGGGTTCTTTTATCCTTTCCTGATTTCCTGATAAAATTCTTTGTACTTCCCGCCTCTAATGCAATTTTTGGGGTAATCGCATAAAGGCCGTTGCTAGTGGGGCCAAAAGGCCAATCCTTTCAAGGCACAAAAAAAGCGGGACCCCTGTAATGAGGTCCCGCTTTTTTGTGGAGAGATGACTAGGGAAGTGCTGATTTAATCCCATGAAGGCCGCTGAAGAGCATTTGCTGATTTTTGAAGGCGCGAGTGCTGGGCGATACCCGCAGCGGTCTCGCCCGAGCGAGCAACGCCACAAAAATCGACAAATGGATTCAGCCCTGCGGGTTGCGGAGATAACAGGCCGGGGGCTGTGTTGGCTTGGCACTTACAGCCCGCTGCGGGGATGCTCGCGCCAAGCCGCCTTGCCCGCGGCCAGTTCTTCCCGCAACGGCCTCTATGCGATTTAATCAGCCCTTCCCTAATAACGGCGAGGACCGCGATCGCGGTCGCCACCGAAGGAGCGGCCTCCGCCCCTGTTTCCTGGAGGACGATCCTCTCGGGGACGGGCCTCGTTGACGGTCAGGTTGCGACCCTGGAAGTCCTTGCCCTCAAGTGCCGCGATGGCTGCGTTGCCTTCCTCAGCGTTGCCCATGGTGACAAAGCCGAATCCGCGGGAACGGCCGGTTTCATGGTCGGTGACCAGGGCGACCTCGGTCGGCTTGCCGTACTGGGTGAAGAGATCACGGAGATCCTGGTCGGTGGTGTCAAAGGTCAGATTGCCTACGTAGAGTTTCATGTTGGTGTGTGTGGTTGATACGAAATCCGCTAATCAGAGCCGTTCCCGAGAACCGGGTTTCAAACCACCATTGAAAAACTCAATTGGCAATTCACCACGCAACAAATCATTAAAAATCGAACAGTTTGAATGTGGGGCATTTCCAAACATTAGCAAGGTAAACCTTTGGACCCCGGCGTAATGAGGGGACTCCAACGGATCCTTGGCTTTCCAGCGGAATTCATTCGCTCAACCGAATGCAGGGGGGTAGATTCACAGGACATTGCATCAGTCCTTTCACTCATCCTGCCGTCACTCCAGCGACTCCTGCGGAGCGCTTTTCCCTCTCTGACATGGGACTCGGCACGAAAAATCGCCAGAATCAGACCGCTGATCTCTGCAAGGAACACCTCCGCTCCACCCACGTCTCGCAGGGTATCCTCGTGGAGGATTTTATCCTCGAAATCGAGGGTTCCGGAAAGGCCAAGGACATCTTGAAGTGGGGTCAGTTTACCGACATGTCCCACGACATCGGGGCCATGAAGGAGCGCCTTGATGAGCAATTTACAAAATGGTTGAACGGCGACGTTTGACCACCAACCAGCCACAACCACCAACCACCGAAGACCATGGTCAAAATCAATTACGGGTTCGAGAAGCGCAGGAAAGAAATGGAGAAGAAGCGCAAGAAGGAAGAAAAAGCAAAAGCCAAGGCCGCAAGCAAAGCTGCCGGATCTTCCTCATCCGAACCGCAGGAAGAGGCTTCCGCCGCAGAGTAGTCTTTCTGCGGATGGGTTCTTAAAGAGTGGCTGAGTGCCGGGACGTCGCGGCGTAAGGCAACAGTTCAAGGCGATCGGCTTAGGAAAGGACTTCCCTGCCAAACCTCCGTTTGGATGCTTCAAGTACCAGCGACGCTGCAGGTTTGATCCGGAAAAAAGGAGTCAGAGAATCCCTGACATTTCACAGGGATGAAGGGGATGAAAAGGATTTTGGAACAGTTGGGCTGATCCGTGCCCCCAGTGTCACTGTAATATGCTGGATACGATCGGGGACAGGGGATTTCTCCCATCCCCTTTATCCCCTTCATCCCTGTGAGTTTTCCCCTACTTCTGCGCTAGAAATCAGCCGGCCCTCAGGGATTTCTTTCTCCTTTCCTGATTTGACTGACCCGGCCGTTGCTACGCATTTGAACTCGGGCTTTCCCAAGCCACTCGCCCCTATCGGGGCTGCTTTGCAGTCCTATCAGCTTTGATTCGCTCGCTCCTGCTCGGCTCACCCTTGCGGGCTGAACTTTCGTTCAGTCTACCCAAGCCGTTCCCACGGCTATGTGTTCGCCAGTCGCTGATTTGTTACGGCTGATTTTACAAGTTTAACTTCCGGTCGAGGATTTCTCCCAAATGCTCCTGAAGCATGGGATTCTCCAGACGCTCGAGGACGGTTCCGAAGAAGCCGCGAACAATGAGCTGCGCCGCCTGCTTGGGTGGAATGCCTCGGGCCATCATGTAGAAGAGTTCATCCTCGTTGAGTTCGCCTGACGTGGCGCCGTGGGTGCAGCGGACGTTGTCGGCGAGAATCTCGAGTCCGGGCATGGAATTGGCCTCGGCCTCGTCGCTGAGCATGAGATTGCGAACCTTCTGGTAGGCATCGGTCTCGTGGGCGGCCTCCTCGACCTTGATCAGGCCGGCGAAGATCGTCTTCGAGGAATCGGCCAGGGCATTGTGGTAGAGAAGGTCGCTCGTCGCACGCGGGGCGAAGTGATCCTGAAAGGTCCTCTGGTCGATCTCGCGCTCGCCGGAGGCGGGATTGATCGAGAGCATGACGCTGCGCGATCCCTCGCCACGCAGGTGACTGTCGCTCTCACCGCGGATGTAGGCGCCGCCGAGGTTCAACTGGAGGGCGGTGGAGGTGCCCGCTTTCTCCACACCGGTGGTGTTGAGATGGAAGGCCGTCGTCTTGTCGCTCCAGTCCTGGACACCGACATAGGTGAGCCGGGAACCCGCGCCGAGCGAAAGGTCATTCACCGCGACGGCCAGGGAGACCTCGTTTCCAGCGGAGACGAAGCGGTCGATGACGGTCGCGGAGGCGCCCTCCTCGAGGACGATCAGGGTGTGGGGAAAGACGGCCGCCGACTCACCCTCGACCCAGTGCCAGATCTCGATCGGCTTCAGCACGGCAACTCCCTTGGGGACATGAACGAAGGTTCCGGCGCGGAGGCGCGCCTTGTGAAGGGCTGCGAATTTCTTCGATCCGAGGCGGACCTCCGAGGTCATGAAGCTCTTCCTGAAAAGATCCTCATGCTCTTTCGCCGCTTTCTCCAGCGGCAGAACAATCACACCGGCAGGGAGTCCAGCTGTCTCGGAGTGGAGAAGCGCATCGTTTCCGAAGACCAGCTTGGCCGAGAGATCGGTCAGTCCCGAGGAACGGGAAACAAGATCCGCGGCATCCCTGACGGGAGCGGCCGTGGAGAAGCCGGAGAGATCGGTCGCCTTGAGGTTGGCAAAACGCCATGGTTCCTCATTGCGCTTCGGTTGCGGGAGCGCCTGGAAGAGATCCCATGACGCCTGCTGATCGTGGTGAAACCACTCAGGCCAGTGACCGTTGGCGGGGGCGACGGAGGTGACGGAATTGGAGGAGCTCATCCGACCGATCCCTCCATCTCGAGGTCGATGAGGCGCTTCAATTCGACGGAGTATTCCATCGGGAACTGCTGGACGAGGTCGTTGACAAATCCGTTCACGGCAAGACTCATCGCCGCCGCCTCACTCAGGCCGCGCTGCTGCATGTAGAATATCTGTTCGGAGCTGATCTGGCTCACACTCGCCTCGTGCTGGACGGCATTCCCCTGCCCGCGGACGCTGATGGCGGGGTATGTGTCGGTGCGGCTGTGGGTGTTAATGAGCAGGGCGTCGCACTCGGTGTTGTTCTTGCACCCCTTGAGATGCTTGGGGACATGCACCATGCCGCGGTAGGTGGCGCGGCCGGTGCCGAGGCTGATCGACTTGGAAATGATGTTGCTGGTCGTGTTATCGGCAGCATGGATCATCTTGGCTCCGGTGTCCTGATGCTGGCCGTCACCGGCGAGTGCAATCGAGACGACTTCACCGCGGGCACCCTTCCCTTTCATGACGACACCCGGATACTTCATGGTGAGGCGGGAGCCGATGTTGCAATCGATCCACTTGATCTCGGCATCCTCGTGGGCGAGGCCGCGCTTGGTAACCAGATTGAAGACATTCGAGCTCCAATTCTGGACGGTGACGTACTGGATCTTGGCCCCCTTCATGGCGACCAACTCCACGACCGCGCTGTGTAGGGTAGATGTCTCGAACTTCGGCGCCGTGCAACCCTCCATGTACATGACCTCGGCCCCCTCGTCCGCGATGATCAGGGTGCGCTCGAACTGGCCGAAGTTCTGCGCGTTGATGCGGAAGTAGGCCTGGAGCGGGTGCTTCACCTTCACCCCGGGCGGGACGTAGATGAAACTGCCGCCGCTGAAGACGGCGCTGTTCAGCGCGGAGAACTTGTTGTCGCCGCTCGGGATGACCTTGCCAAACCACTTCTTGAAGATCTCGGGGTGCTCCTTGAGCCCCTCGGTGGAGCCGACGAAGATGACGCCCTGCTCGCCGACGGCCGCCTTGATGTTGGAGTAGGCCGCCTCGCTGTCGAACTGGGCCTCCACTCCGGCGAGGAACTTGCGCTCCTGCTCGGGGATTCCGAGGCGCTCGAAGGTTTTCTTGATGTCCTCGGGAACCTCGTCCCAGCTCCGCTTCGGTTGCTGTCCCTGCGCGAGGTAGTAGCGGATGTTCTCGAAGACGATATTCTCCAGATCCTTGGTCGCCCAATTGGTCGGCATCGGCTTCTCAAGAAACTTGCGGTAACCCTCCTTGCGGAAGGCACGGACCCAATCGGGATCCCCCTTCACGTCGCTGATATAATCGATTGTCGCCTCGGTCAGGCCGACGCCGGCATCGTAGGCGTAGTCCATCTCGTAGCGGAAATCGCCCACGGAACGGTCGATATCGATGTCGGGTTTGGTCTCTGTGCTCATATGGTAGCTGGGAGCTGGAAGTTGGGAGCTAGGGAAAGAGGTGATGGATTGAAAAGCGGGGTGAGACTTCAATCGGCCTTAGTCCCGTATTCCTTCTCGACCCAGTCGTAGCCCTCGGCCTCGAGCTTGAGGGCGAGATCCTTGTCGCCGCTCAGGATGATGCGGCCCTCGGACATGACATGAACCTTGTCGGGGACGATGTAGTCGAGCAGGCGCTGGTAGTGGGTGATCACGAGCATTCCGATATTCGGACCGCGGAGCGCATTCACGCCGGCGGAGACGATCTTGAGCGCATCGATGTCGAGACCGCTGTCGGTCTCGTCAAGCACCGCGTAAGAGGGCTCGAGCATCGCCATCTGGAGGATCTCACAGCGCTTCTTCTCGCCGCCGGAGAACCCCTCGTTCACCGAGCGCGAGGTGAACCCGCGGGGCACACTGAGGGCATCCATCTTGGCGTAGAGCTTGGCATAGTACTCGGTCGCCTCGAGCTCCTCCCCCTCGGGAAGGCGGGCCTGCAGTGCGGCGCGGATGAAGTTGGCGATGGTGACGCCGGGGATCTCCATGGGGTACTGGAAGGCCAGGAAGAGTCCGAGTCGTGCACGGACATCGGGCTCGAGACCGAGGATGCTCTCGCCGTCCAGAAGCACATCGCCGGAGGTGACGGTGTAGTCGGGATGACCGGCCATGATCTTGGCAAGCGTGCTCTTGCCGGCCCCGTTCTTGCCCATGATGGCGTGCACCTCTCCCTTCGGAATGTCGAGGGTGAGCCCCTTCAGGATGGGCTTGTCACCGATCGAGGCATGCAGGTCGCGGATGGAGAGTGAAGAGGCGGACATGGTTCTTACTTGGTGGTTGGTTTGTTTCTGGAATGAGTGGAGGACTTTGTAGCCGTGCCGCAATCGGCGCAGAGGCCGCGGAGGGTCACGTCGTGCTGGGTGACGAGGAAACCGTCGGGAAGCTTCCATCCCTTGTCGCGGGCTTGTGAAAACTCGATGTCGGTCACCTTGCCGCAGTCGGAGCAGTGAAAGTGGCCGTGCTCGCGGAGATTTGCGCAGAAGCGGGTCGGTTCCCGGTCGACATGGACGGCTTTGACCAAGCCGTTGCCGACCATCGTCTCGAGGCAATTGTAGACCGTGGCGAGCGAGATCGAAGGCATCCGCTTCTGGGCACGGATAAAGACTTCCGTGGCCGTGGGATGGTCCCGCTTGTCCATCAGCACCTCGTAGACCTGACGCCTCTGGGGAGTGAGCCTCAGGCCCTCTCTTCCCATCGCGTTCTCATAGGCTGGAATGGATGAATCCTTCTTCATGCGGCGGGCTGAAAACCTACCAGCATGCAATCCTCAATCAAGAATTATTCTAAATAAGGCTATAAGGCGAGGCGATAGGATCTAGGGAAGCGCTGATTAAAGAACCCCACCGCAAGCAGCGGGGTATTTGGTTTCTTTATTTCTTGGGTCGCCCCAAGGGGCGGGGAATTTACCCTCATGAGATTAAAGGGAAGCGCTGAATGATCCAGCTTAGAAGGGGATGCTTGTTGTCGCACACTCCGTCTGATGCCGCTTGATGCCACTTCCCTTCCGGGGAGCTGTGGCACCCTTCGGGGAGCGATTGCATCGCTCTCTTCCGCACACCCTCCTGGGTGTTTGGTTACCCTTCAGGCTACGCTTCGCGTGGTCTACAACCCTGCCTCCCGGGCACACATGGCCTCTATCTAGAAGGAGACTTCAACCGCCGTATTCCGGCCCAGACCAATACCAAGACCACCGGGACAGATCCCGCCATCAGCCAAACCTTAGGTAGATGCCACGCATCAGCCAAGGGTGCCGTCAGATAGGCCATCAACTCCAAAACATAATAGCTGATGGCGATCACCGAGAGACCCTCGACCGTATGTTGCAGGCGCAAGGACGTATCTGCGCGGGTGTCCATGCTCTGCAAAATCTGTTGGTTTTGTGCCGAACGCTCCACATCGACCCTGGTGCGAAGCAGTTCCGCCGCTCGTTCTGCACGATCCGCCATGGAGGTAAGGCGCGCTTCGGTGGCGCGGACGGTGCGCATTGCAGGGTCATAGCGGCGCGTCATGAATTCGGCAAATGTTTGGCGGCCTTGAAACCGCGTCTCACGTAGGACAGCGATGCGTTGATTCACAATTGCCTCATAGGCTACGGTGGCCGGCAAACGAAAGCTGGCCTGTACAGCAAGGCGTTCCAGTTGCCCCGCTATGGAGAGTAACTCGTGGAGTACCTTTTCGGCGGATTCTCCGCGCTCATCCAACCCTGAGACAAGCGCCGAAAGGCGCGGGTCCAGCGCATTCAGCTCCCCCGATAATTCCCATGCCCTTGGCAGGCCCAACATCGAGGCTGCACGATAGGTTTCCAACTCGCAGAGACGTTGCACAATCCGCCCGACCCTTCGTGTGCCGGTCTTTTTACGCACGAAAACCGAAATCCGCATGAACCCCGCTGCATCGATGCGAAAATCCCCGGCAACGACCGCCGCCCCATCGAGGACATAGGAGACTGCGAGACTTTCGGGAACGAAACAATCGAGCAACATCGGCAGGATCTTTTCCTCATCCTCGGGCAGTTCCTCGACGCGGATCATCATAGCAACCAGGGTCTGACCAGGTGCTTTGGCCAACCAGTCGGGGGGTAATACGGACGCTCCTGCTGGATCAAAAGGCCGTGCATCCAAGCCGGGGGTAAAGGCGGAATAGGTTACAAACTCCGTATGCGATTCCCATTTCAATTCTGTTTTGCCCAGACTTGCTTCAAAATGCGTCGCACGTGCTTCGGGATGATTCACCCCAAATTGATCGAGCAGGGTAGTTAAATGGGCCCGATCCCTATCTCGATCGCGTTTACGGGCGTCTTTGGGTTCCTTAATGGCAAAATAAACCACCTGACAGGGCGTCGTAAGTACCGGGAAAGGACGCGCATGCAGCTCATTGACCATGGCATAGCGCAGGGGGTGATCGGGAAGGGTCCTCATGGCTCCGTAGTGACTTGTATCAATCTAGCCTTCATTGTGCGGAAAAAAAGCGCCAATGGTGAAATGTCCCTACAGTCCATGGATACTCATCCCCCTTTAGGAGCTTTGAAGGCTTGGAGGGGGATGCTTGTTGTCCTACACTCCGACATCCCCTATGCCACTGCACACGAAATCACGAGAGATTGCCAAGTCCGGGCTGTTTGCCGGGGTGAAGTCGTTTGCGGATCTGGAGAAACGGATCACGGCGATTCCGGAGAACAAGGGAAAGGGCGATGCCTTCGAGGTTTTTGCCGAGGCGTATCTCGCCACCCAGCGGAAGCATGATGCCAAAGAAGTCTGGCCGCTGAACGCCACCCCGCTTGATATCCTGAGCAAGCTGGGGCTGGGTGGGATGGATTACGGCATCGATGGAGTCCTTCAAACGCTCCTTGGGGATCTGAGCGCTTATCAGGTAAAATTCCGAACGGGCCGGGACCCGATGACCTGGCGTGAGCTATCGACCTTCATGGGATTGGCCGACAGCCCCCACATCCGAAGCCGCATCCTGATCACCAACTGCGACGAACTTCCCTCCGTCATCAACGACCGACAGGGCTTTTTCTGCATTAGGGGATCGGATCTAGACCGGATGGGGGCATCGGACTTCGCTGCGATTGAGGCATGGCTTGCCGAGGCCACAGTCCGCACCCCGAGGAAAACTCCCCTTCCCCATCAGGAGGAGGCACTGGCCGCCATCGTTCCGACACTCCAAAAGGAAAGTCGTGCAACCGCTATCATGGCCTGTGGCACGGGTAAGACCCTCGTCACCCTCTGGACAGCGGAACAGCTTGGCGCACAAAAGATCCTCGTCCTGCTTCCCTCGCTCGCCCTGCTTCGGCAGACGCTCCACGAGTGGCTAAAGGAAACGAGTCTCAAATCACTCGCCTACCTCTGCGTTTGCTCCGATCCCACCGTCAAAGGAGATGCCGATGCGATCAGCACGGCCCAGTCGGACCTCGATTTCGAGGTTTCCACGAATCCCGAAACCGTCCGCAGCTTCCTTGATGCCCCGTTCAAGGGAACCAAGATCGTCTTCAGTACCTACCAATCCGCAACAGTGGTTGGTGCGGCCATGCATCCGGACGAATCCTTCGATCTCGGCATCTTCGACGAGGCTCACAAGACCGCAGGCCGCGATGGATCCAAACTCTCCTACGCCCTGAAGGACGCAAATATCCTCATCGCCAAGCGACTCTTCGTCACGGCCACTCCACGGCACCACAATCCAAGAAAGAAGGACAGATCAGGTGACGCGGAACTGGTCTATTCGATGGATAACCCCGAGGTATTCGGAACGCGCTGCTACACACTGAGTTTCAGCCAAGCAGCCAAACGCGAAATCATCTGCGGCTACAAAGTTGTCATCTCGGTCATCACCTCCGAAATGGTGACAAATGAACTGATCAGCAGAGGGCAGGTTCTGATCGATGGCGATGCTATTCAGGCTAGGCAGGTGGCTAACCAGATTGCACTCCGTGATGCCGCTTATAAATACGGTGTCCGCCGCATCTTTACCTTTCACAATACGGTGGCATCCGCCTCTTCCTTCGTTGCGGATACCAGCGAGGGAGTGAGAACTCATCTTCCAGAATTTTGCACTTTCCATGTCAGCGGAGCGATGCCGACCGCCCATCGAGAACGGATCATGCGCGATTTCAGGGCCTCAGACAGTGGTATAATGTCCAATGCCCGATGCCTCACCGAGGGAGTCGATGTCCCAGCGGTCGACATGGTGGCGTTTCTTTCACCGAGACGCAGTCTGGTAGACATCGTTCAGGCTACAGGCCGAGCAATGCGAAAATCACCCGGCAAGAAACTCGGGTATGTTCTCGTTCCTCTCTATGTCGAGGTTGAGTCAGGCGAAAGCCTAGATGAGGCGGTAGCCCGAGCGGACTTCGATGAAATCTGGGATGTTCTACAAACAATGCAGGAGCAGGATGAAGTGCTGGCAGATACCATCAGGCTCTCAGCGATTAACTCTGTTCTTGAGGAAGGAGTTGTTGATCGACCCTTCGGCGAATTGGTTGAGGTTATAGGCCCTCATGTACACCTAAATGACATTGAGTCAGCCGTAGCGGCTCAGTGCATAGATGGTTTAGTCTCCAAGTGGGAGACGCACTATGCAGAACTCCTCCAATTCAAAGCTAAGTATGGTCACACGAACGTTCCAAAAGGCTGTGCGGAATACCCAATGCTTGGCTCATGGGTTGAAAACCAAAGGAGCGCAAAAACAAGAGGGCTTCTTTACGCTGAGAGACAAAACCTACTCGATCACGCAGGATTCCGTTGGAGCGAGCAGCAGTGCAGATGGGAAGAGCGATACCTTGAACTTTTGAGATTCAAAGAGAAAACCGGGCACACAAATGCTTCTCCTACAGACCCTGAGAATCAATCACTTGGTATATGGATAATGTACCAAAGAAAATCCTTCAAAGAAGGCACTTTAGATCCTGAAAAAGTTAGTAAGCTCAATGACGCGGGATTCGTTTGGGACGCTCACGATAAGCGATGGTGGGATCGCTATCAGGAACTCTTGGATTTTAAAAAGCTCTATGGTCATTGCAATGTGCCGAGCCAGTATCCAGAAAATCCTATTCTTGCACGGTGGGTTGGAACGCAACGATCAAAGAAATCAAGAGGATTACTCAACCAAGACTACGAAAGGCTTCTTTCGGATATCTGCTTTGAATGGGTTTCTCCTCGAATAGATTCAGAAATCGGCAATGAAATCTGGAATAAGCGTTTTGAAGAACTTCGAGATTTTAAAAAACTTCACAGGCATTGTGATGTTCCGGCTCGATTCAAGGACAACCCGTCACTTGGTGCATGGCTTACTGATCAAAGAAGTAAAAAACGCAAGGGGACTCTTTCCCTGATTCATGAGGAAAAACTGACCTTTCTTGGTGTATCTTGGGGCAAAGAAGGGACGCAAAATACTTGGGAAGATCGATTCAGGGATATACTTGATTTCAGAGCAGAATATGGACATTGCAATGTCCCAAGGCACTTTAAGGCTAATATTGGCCTGGCAAACTGGGCTACGAAACAGCGTCAGAAAAAGCGCAAAGGAATTCTTGATGCTGATAAAGTGGCTCGCCTTACTGAAATTGGATTCGTTTGGGATAAATAAAAACGTTGCGCGAATATAAGTTAGGCCTTACTTAAATATCAAAACCTAACGCAATTGAAATAAAACTCCGGATTTAATGCTAAAAAACTCTATTGATTCTAAAATTGCGCTGATTTGCTGGTCTGAAGCAACTCACATAAACTCTTGCGGAATGAAAGGTGGAGGAATTATTCAGATATTCGCATGTGAGAATTTCATCAACGACATACCTAAACTATCCAAAGGTTATTTAAATAAATATGGTGTAAATATTCCTGGATGGAACAGCCTTAATGAAAGCACAAGATTCCACAAAATTTTCCATGAATTAAGAAGAATGATAATTTTGGATGGAATCACAGAAAATCAGTTTTTTGAGGATATGACTGTTATCTCTGGATTCACTGATTGGAACCTTAAACAACAAGGGGTTTAATAAGATTTCGTGATTTTAACCGAACTCGAAGCCACCAAAGACTGCTGACCTTCCCCACTGCAGTCGAGGCTTGGAAGTTTGGATGCAGGGCTAGGCGTCGCGAGGGAAAGCGTAGTGAACCTACGCTGACCGAGCAGCAACAACGCCCTGCGCCAAAATCCCAAGCCTCCAAGCCTAGAAACAGAAAGAGCCGGGTCATTGCTGACCCGGCTCTCTGTTGAGCTTTTTAGGCTAGGCTTGGACTTAGTAGTCCATTCCGCCCATTCCACCCATTCCGCCACCTGGTGGCATCGCAGGGGCCTTCTCCTTCTCAGGAGCGTCCGCGATGGTGACCTCGGTGGTGAGCAGGAGTCCGCTGATGGAAGCGGCGTTCTGCAGGGCGCTGCGGGTGACCTTGGTTGGGTTAGGGAACCGCGGTTCCTTAGAGAATAGCCAGCGCCTTCTCCGCTTCCTCCCCAATAACTTGAGTCAAATACCGCCAGTAAGGTTCCTGTTCCACGGTCTGGGCCGCCGTGGCCACGGGAAGGAATCGTCTCATCTCCTTGATGAAGTCTTTCCTAAGCGCCTCGCTCTTTCTCAACTCCCCCACCCTCTCCAGCAGGAGTGATCGAAACTCGTCCTTGGAGCGGCGGTGGTCGTGGATCTTGAGCGGGATCAGTTGAACGGGGAGTTCCACTCCCTGCTGTTGGAGCCAGACGATGTCCCAGAGGTCACGGTTCTTGATTCGCCCCTCGCGGAATGCCAAGGCTATCACCTTGTCTGCAAGGATCTCCTCCCTACTCTGGGCTTGAAGGATGAGACCGGAGGTCCCCATATCGACGCCATAGAGGGTACGCAACATCATGGGGCGGGGGTCGTGACTGGGGATGGCGCAGATATCGAGATGGATGCGCTGTGCAGGAAGATCCTTGCGACCAGGACAGGTCTCTACACTCATCTTCCAGGTGCTGACCTTCCCTTCCGTCCTGACGGGATCGCTCACGCTGACTTTCAGTCCGTAGCGGGTGCCGATAGTTTCGCTGAGCACCATCCCCAGTTCCATGAGATCGGAGCGCTTGAAATCGTTCCCTCCGGTAAAATCGAGATCCTCGCTGAGACGCGTAGAGCCATAGCAGGCTCTCAGACAAGTGCCGCCGATGAAGGTGAGGCTGGAGAGCAGTCCTTCCTGACTCATCTCCCTAAGAATGTCGTGATGGAGCAACTCCTTCTCCACGACGGGACGCAGGAGTGCTAACTCGGGACGCGACTTGAGTGCCTCGTCAACGAGGGAATTGAAGAGTGTCGCCGAACTCATGCAGTCTCCTTCCTCATACTGACCAGGTCCATGCTTCGCCGGGTCATTTTCATGTCACGCAGGGCCTGCTTCTCCGAAGCCCTCCAGAGATGGCGCGCGGGATCGTAGGCGAGTTCCCCGCAGATCTCCTCGGGACGTTGCTCCGTATGGATGAACTCGATGTGCCCAAACTCGCCGCAATCAATGGTATGGCTTCTGCCCGAGGACATGATGGTAATCCAATTCATCGGGATCTGGGATATCAGTCCGGCATCACTTAATGCCGTCTCCAGACTGATATAGTTGAACTCATCGGCCCGTAAGCGGGCCGCCGTATGGAAGAGAAGGTCCCCCATGGGATACCCCCCCTTAGGATAGAGGTAAATGCCACGACAGATCCTCTTGAGGAGACCAGCCTTGACTGCACGGGAGAGCAGGACTGGCAGTTGATCATACTTCTCGAATGCCGCCCTCAGATCTGAAGAGGCAAAGAGTGAGTGCTCCCTGCTGGCAAGGGAATCCAAGGTCATTGCCAGCTTTTTGAGGGGCTGCATCTGAGATAGACTCTACACATAATTGCTTTTTTTGCAACCTTTTGTAGACTTACTGGCAAATCCTACAGCCTAACAGCCTACAGTCTAAACCGCTCTCCAAGCCCCCGCTATACCTCATAAACAGAAACAGCCGGGTCATTTCTGACCCGGCTGCTGCTGTAACTTCTTAGAGAAGCGTGGGAGTCGGACTTAGTAGTCCATTCCGCCCATCCCACCCATTCCGCCTCCGGGCGGCATGGCAGGGGCCTTCTCCTTCTCAGGCACATCCGAGATGGTGACCTCGGTGGTGAGCAGGAGTCCGCTGATGGAAGCGGCGTTCTGCAGGGCGCTGCGGGTGACCTTGGTCGGGTCGACGACGCCGGCCTTCACGAGGTCGACGTACTCGTCGGTCGCGACGTTGTAGCCTTCGTTGCCCTTGCCCTTCTTGACTTCCTGGACGATGAGGGCGCCTTCCTTGCCGGCGTTGGTGGCCAGCTGGCGGAGGGGTGCCTCGATCGCACGACGGACGATCTCGAGTCCGACCTGCTCGTCGCCGTGAAGCTTGAGCGTGTCGAGGGCCTTCTGCGCACGGATGAGGGCGACGCCTCCTCCGGGGACGATGCCTTCCTCGACCGCCGCACGGGTGGCGTGGAGGGCGTCTTCGACGCGGGCCTTCTTCTCCTTCATCTCGGTCTCGGTGGCTGCTCCGACGTTGATGACGGCGACACCGCCTGCGAGCTTGGCGAGGCGCTCCTGGAGCTTCTCGCGGTCGTAATCGCTGGTGGTCTCCTCGATCTGGCGGCGGATCTGTCCGACGCGGCCCTGGATGTCAGAGCTCTTGCCGGATCCCTCGACGATGGTGGTGTTCTCCTTGTCGACGGTGATGTGCTTGGCGCGGCCGAGGTCCTCGAGGGTGATGTTCTCGAGCTTGATGCCGAGATCCTCGGTGATGCAGCGGCCGCCGGTGAGGACGGCGATGTCCTCGAGCATGGCCTTGCGGCGGTCTCCGAATCCGGGGGCCTTGACGGCGCAGATCTGAAGGGTGCCGCGGAGCTTGTTCACCACGAGGGTGGCAAGGGCCTCGCCCTCGACGTCCTCAGCGATGATGAGCAGGGGCTTGCCGCTCTTGGCAACCTTCTCGAGGAGAGGAAGGAGGTCCTTGAGGGAGCTGATCTTCTTCTCATGGATGAGGATGTAGGCGCTGTCCAGGGATGCCTCCATGGCCTCCGCGTTGGTCGCGAAGTACGGGGAGAGGTAGCCCTTGTCGAACTGCATTCCCTCGACGACGTCCAGGGAGGTCTCGATGGTCTTGGCCTCTTCGACCGTGATGGTGCCGTCCTTGCCGACCTTCTCCATCGCGTCGGCGATGATCTGGCCGATGGTCTTGTCCCAGTTGGCGGAGACGGTGGCGACCTGCGCGATCTCGGAGCTGTCCTTCACCTTCTTGGAGATGCGGGCGAGCTCGGCGACAACGGCCTCGACGGCCTTGTTGATGCCGCGCTGGAGCGAGGTGGGGTTGGCACCGGCGGTGACGTTCTTGAGGCCTTCCTTGTAGATGGCCTCGGCGAGAACGGTCGCAGTGGTGGTTCCGTCGCCGGCGATGTCGCTGGTCTTGGAAGCAACCTCACGGACGAGCTGGGCGCCCATGTTCTCGAAGGGATCCTCGAGCTCGATCTCCTTGGCGACGCTGACGCCGTCCTTGGTGATCGTGGGGCTGCCGAATTTCTTGTCGAGGATGACGTTGCGACCCGAGGGTCCAAGCGTTGCCTTGACTGCCTTGGCGAGTTTCTCGACGCCGCGCAGGAGTGCGTGGCGTGCGGTCTCGTCGAACTGGAGTTGTTTAGCTGCCATAGTGTTCTAAGTTTGTGTGTTGGTGAGTGTGGTGGATTAGCCAATGATGCCGAGGATGTCGTCCTCGCGCATGATCAGGTAGGATTCGCCGTCGACCTTGACCTCGGTGCCTCCGTACTTGGAGATGAGGACCTTGTCGCCCTTCTTGACGGTGAAGGGGACCTTCTTGCCGTCGTCGTCGAGCTTGCCGGTGCCTAGGGCGATGACCTTGGCTTCCTGGGGCTTCTCTTTCGCGGTGTCGGGGATGATGATCCCGCCTTTCTTGACTTCCTTCTCTTCGATCGGCTGAACGAGCACCCGGTCGGCGAGAGGTTGGATGGATACTGCCATGGTGTGTGTTTCCTTGGTTTGTGTGGTTTCTAACAGGCGCCCGGTCCCGCACCTGCGGGAGGGCTTGTTGTTAAAGTGTGGATGAAGTGAAACGTTAAAAGGTTAGAAGGTTAAAAAGTGGGGGATCAGGGAAGCTGACTTCTCGATCCTACTTCTCGGTTCTATTTCTTCTTGTCCTTGTCCTCGTCGACCATCTCGAACTCGGCGTCGACGACGTCGGCGTCCTTCTTGGCCTCGGGTTCAGGGGCTGATCCGGCTCCTGCACCCGCCTCGGGTCCAGCTCCGGCTCCGGAGGCTGCCGCGTTCTTGTAGAGCTCGGCGCTGATCTCCTGGAACTTGGCCTGCAGGGACTCGTAGGAGGATTTGATCGCCTCGACGTCGGTGCCCTTCAGTGCTTCCCTCACCTTCTCGATCTCGTCCTCGACGGACTTCTTGGTAGCCCCGTCAAGCTTGTCACCGAGTTCGGTGAGCTGCTTCTCGCACTGGTAGGCGAGTGTGTCGGCGTTGTTGCGGATCTCGATGCCTTCCTTGGCCTTGCGGTCCTCGTCGGCATGGGCTTCGGCCTCGCGCTGCATGCGCTCGACGTCTTCCTTGCTGAGTCCGCTCGATCCGGTGATGGAGATCTTCTGCTCCTTGCCGCTTCCGAGATCCTTGGCCGAGACGTTCAGGATGCCGTTGGCATCGATGTCGAAGGTGACCTCGATCTGCGGCGTGCCACGGGCGGCTGGGGGGATGCCATCCAGGTGGAAGACTCCGAGCTGCTTGTTGTCACGGGCGAGCGGGCGCTCTCCCTGGAGGACCTTGATCTCGACGCCGGGCTGGTTGTCGCTGTAGGTCGAGAAGACGTTGCTCTTCTTGGTCGGGATCGTGGTGTTGCGGGGGATCATCGGGGTGGCGATGCCTCCGGCGGTCTCGATCGCGAGGGTGAGCGGGGTGACGTCGAGCAGGAGGACATCCTTGACGTCGCCGCGGAGGACGCCGCCCTGGATGGCCGCGCCGATCGCAACGACCTCGTCGGGATTCACTCCCTTGTGGGGCTCCTTGCCGATCATGTTGCGGGCGGTCTCGACGACCTTGGGCATGCGGGTCATGCCGCCGACGAGGACGAGCTCATTGACCTCGCCCTTGCTCCACTTGGCGTCGCCCAAGCAATCCTCGACGGGCTTGATGGTGCGCTGGAAGAGGTCGTCGGTGAGCTGTTCGAGCTTGGCCCGGGTGAGCTTTTTCTGGATGTGCTTCGGTCCGCTGGCGTCGGCGGTGACGAAGGGAAGATTGATCTCGTATTCCTGGGTGGAGGAGAGGGCGATCTTGGCCTTCTCGGCTTCTTCCTTGATGCGCTGGACGGCGTCGGGCTGCTTGGTGAGGTCGATGCCGGACTCGGCTTTGAACTCGCTGATGATCCACTCCATGATGCGGTTGTCCCAGTCGTCGCCACCGAGGTGGGTGTCGCCGTTGGTTCCGCGAACCTCGAAGACGCCGTCCCCGAGCTCGAGGGCCGAGATATCGAAGGTGCCGCCGCCCAAGTCATAGACAGCGATCTTCTCGTCCTTCTCCTTCTCAAGGCCGTAGGCGAGCGAAGCCGCGGTGGGCTCGTTGATGATGCGCAGCACCTCGAGACCGGCGATCTTGCCGGCGTCCTTGGTGGCGTTGCGCTGGGAGTCGTTGAAGTAGGCGGGGACGGTGATGACGGCCTGGGTGATCTTCTCGCCCAGCTTGGCCTCGGCATCGCTCTTGAGCTTGGCGAGGATCATCGCTGAGATCTCGGGCGGGGAGAAGGCCTTGGGCTTCCCGTCGATCTCCACCTGGATGTGGGCGTCGCCATTGGCGGCCTTCACAAGCTTGTACGGGACGCGGTCCTGTTCGCCGCGGCACTCGTCGTACTTGCGGCCCATGAAACGCTTCACGGAGAAGATGGTGTTCTGTGGGTTGGTGATGGCCTGGCGCTTCGCGGCCTGGCCGACCAGACGCTCGCCGCTCTTGGCAAATGCAACGACCGAAGGGGTCGTGCGGGCTCCTTCTGAGTTTTCCAGAACGACCGGCTCCCCGCCTTCCATGACGGACATGCAGGAGTTGGTCGTTCCCAAATCGATTCCTAGAATTTTAGACATAGCCCTTCTCATTAAGCAAAGGGCGTGCCTGATTTTATAAAAAACCCTATCTATCTTACTAAAAGTTACTTATAGAATATATTCGCCATCTAAAAAAAGCGGCATAAGGGACATGATGTCTCATTTATGAGACAGGTGCCATTTTTATGAGTCTCTCTGTCTCATTCAGGAACTTCGCGGCGACCATCTTGAAGAGGGGGGTGAATTCCTCCGGGGAACGCTTGATCCACCCTCGGATCTGATCCACAGGGAAAAAGGCCCCGGTCTCCACCTCTCCGGGAGCAAATCGGAAGGGACCGTCGCACCGGCCGACCAGATACTCCACGAATTCATAACCGGTCTCCTCCGAGGCACCGGTCTTCCAGAACTTCACCAGCGGGCAGTCGGTGCCGATCTCCTCCCGCATCTCCCGATGGCCCGCCGCCTCGTAGGTCTCACCGGCATCGACATGGCCGGCGGCGCTGGAGCACCACTGGTCGGGGTGATTGATCTTCCAGGGGGAGCGTTTCTGAAGAAAGAGCTCCCCTCGCCCGTTGAAAATCCAGAGGTGAACGGCACGATGGGTCAGGTTATTCACATGGACCTCGCTCCGAAGCTTGGAACCGGTCACGCGATCTTCGGAATCGACCACATCGCACATCTCGCAGGGATGATCATGCCCCTCCGGGGTGACATGGAGGGCGAGATCGGCCCAGTCATCCACGGGCAGATCCTCGGCCCTGGCGGTGAGTGGGTGCCCCTTGGCCGAGGCCCACTCTTCCCACGCCCCGTCGGGGAGCTGGAGCAGTGAGCGAAGCTGCTTCCGGCGGGAGGAAAATCCCTGCCGGACCAAGGCCGAAAATCCTTCGGGATCGCAGTTTGGGAGACCCTCGACCGGGCGCTTGCTCACCTCGATCACCGCCGACTCGACGGCGGGACGGGGCCAGAACACGTCGGGAGGAACGATGCGCAGCTTCCTCACCGACCAGCGGCGTCCGAGCTGCACGGTCAGCGCGGCGTAGTCCTTGTGCCCCGGAGCCGCGGCAAGACGCTCGGCAACCTCCCTCTGCACCATCAGAACAAGTCTGGATGCGGGTGAAAAGGCCGCAGTGAAGTGCGAGATGATCGCTGTGGAGGCGCTGTAGGGAAGATTCCCCACCATCTTCACGGGGCCGTGGCCATGGAGGGAAAGGAGATCGGTTTTCGCCCCGTCACCCTGCCTGATCTCGAGACGCCCGGACTCGATCTCCGCGGCATGGCGCTCGCGAAGCTCTGCAGCGAGACGGTGATCCCGCTCGATCAGTGTGATGCGCCGCGCGGGCGAGTCGAGGATGTGCGTGGTGAGCGCGCCCATGCCGGGCCCCACCTCGACAAGATGGTCACCCGGTTGCGGATCAAGACCGGCGACGATGGCCTTGGCCAGGTTCGGATCGAGGAGGAAATTCTGCCCGAGCATCTTGCTCGGCCGCACGCCGATCTGCTCGAGTCGGGCGCGAAGTTCTGCTTTGGACATGGGAAGATTCATAAAGCGTTGAGGCGACTTGTGCCAGCAGTGATCGGGAGGGAGTTTTTCCCCGTTGTCCCCAAGTTATTCACAAGCCCGCTCCAGCAGGCAGGTGGATAGGCTGTAGACTGAAGGCTGTTAGGTCAGAGCAGCAAAGGCTCAGCTCGTTTGTGTAAATTTCATAATGGCACTTTTCCCTCAATGCCTTCTTTCAGCTTTTCTCATTTTAGCTTTTAGCTTTTTCATCCACGCTGAGTGTCCGATGAAAAAGTCTGGATGCCTCTCTTTGGTCCTTTTCGTGGCGCTCGGCCTGAGCCTCTTTGGCAATCTCATCCTCCTAGTCGCCCTTGGCTCCCGCGGTTCGGGCCCGGCGAAGGTCATCACCGAGAAGAAATTCACGGAAACAAGGCTCTCCCCCGGCAAGGATTCCTCCGACAAGATCGCCCTGATCCGCCTCGACGGCCTGATCTCCTTCGGAGGCGGGGTCAGCAGGAACGGGGATATGGTCGAGGAACTCAAGGAAGCCTTCCAGCAGGCGGAGAATGATCCCCATGTGAAGGCGGTTGTCCTCTCGGTCGACTCTCCCGGCGGCGAGGTCACGGCCGGCGACACCATCCACCATGCCTTGGCGAAACTAAGCTCCAGGAAGCCCGTCGTCATCTTCATGAACTCGATCGGCACCTCGGCTGCCTACTACATCGCCTGCGCCGGTTCCTGGATCATGTGCACCGACACGACCTTCACCGGGAGCATCGGCGTGATCATCTCGACACTCAACTACAAGGAACTCTTCGGAAAGATCGGCCTGCAGTCGGTGATCTTCAAAAGCGGCAAATTCAAGGATGCGCTCAACGGTGCCCGCGACCTGACGGAGGAGGAGAAGACATATTTCCAGGCGCTCGTCATGCAGACTTACGACCGATTCCTGAACATCGTGGCCACCGCGAGGAAACTCGATCCGGCCACCCTGAGGGAAGGCGTGGCCGACGGTCGTGTCATGAGCGGAAAGGATGCCCTTGCGGCGAAGCTCGTCGACCAGACGGGCTATGTCGAGGATGCTTGGGAAAAGGCCCGCTCCCTGGGCAAGGCCCCCGGAGCCGAGGTCGTCCGATACGAGAAGAAGCGCGGAATCGGACGCCTTCTGCGATTCTTCGAGGATTCCGAAAAGAGCGACATCCGCCTTGATCTGAATCTCGGTACGGCTCCGGGCGTGAAACTTGAGACCGGACGCCTCTACCTCCTTCCTCCCTTCTACGCCCCGTGATCAATTCCCTGCCGCCGCTGGCACTCGCCCCGACATTCCAGGAACTCCTTCCCAGCGGGCTGATCCTGCTCATTCTGCTCGGCTTTTACGGATGGCTGGCCCATCGCGCTTCGCGGCGCGCCACGCTCGAGACACAGCCCTACGGCATCCCGGATGCCTTCTGCGCGGGCATCCTCGCCATCTGGATGATCACGGTCATCTGGCAGTCGCTCGACGCCCCTAAGGCGATCACCCTGAATGCGATCCTGGCCAACTCGATCGTCTACTCCTCGTTGATCCTGGGTGTCATCGGCGTCATGGGATTCCAGCGCGAATCCGCTGTCTCATTCTTCGGCCTCCAGCCCTCGAAGTTTCCCAAGGCGGCGGGCACCGGTCTTCTCTGGCTGCTCATCACCTACCCGCTGATCCTGGTCGCGCAATCGTTCGTCCAGGGAGTCTTCGGAGAGACCGATGACGCACAGATGATCGTACGCTATTTCCTGGAGCACCCGGATCCCCGGCATCGCGCCACGGTGATCTTCATGGCGGTGATCGTGGCCCCCGTGGCGGAGGAGATCCTCTTCCGCGGTTACTTCTACGGCGTGATAAGGCGGTTCGGAGGGAGGCTTCCCGCGCTGCTCACCTCCTCGCTGCTCTTCGCGGCGATCCATGTCCATCTCCCCTCCATGCTCGGTCTCGGACTCCTCGCCGTGATCCTCTGCCTGCTCTACGAGCGGACCGGATCGCTCTGGGCCACGATCACGATGCATGCCACCTTCAACGCCCTCACCATCCTGGCGCTGATTCTCTGGCCCGAAATGGCAAGGTGAGAAAAAGGAGACCCGGGCGAAAGAATATGGAACTCAAGAACTCAGGAATTTTCAGCATCATTAAGGAAACATTTTTTATTGGTGAAGCAGGTGGCGGCCTCATCCGCTCGGTAGGAATTACCCAAAGTCAGAAAACTTCCCAACTGCCTTTGCCCCCTGAGTTCATGAGTTCCACATTAACCATTCAGTACTTCCCTTCATGAAAGGATCACCAAGGTCTGAGGCGGAGCTGCTGGAGCTGATCTCCGCCTCCCTTCCCAATCCCTCGCGCGATGTGCTCAACGGGATCGGCGATGACTGCGCGGTGATCAGGCCTTCGGCCGCAAAGGGGATCGTGCAACTGCTCAAGACCGATGCGCTCGTGGAAGGCATTCACTTCGCATCGGGCACTCGCCTTGATCTTGTCGGCTGGAAAGCCCTTTGCCGCCCGCTCAGCGACATCGCAGCCATGGGTGGCACCCCCCGCCAAGCCGTCATCACCGTGGCGGCACCCACCTCGTGGAAGGGTAGCCACTGGAAGGCTCTTTATCGTGGCATCGGCAAGGCGGCGCGGGCCTTTGGCATCTCGGTGGTCGGCGGAGAGACCGTCCGCTCACCCGTCCCCTGCTTCCTCTCGGTCACCCTCACCGGGGAGGTGGAGAAGAAACATCTCAAGCTCCGCAGCGGGGCCCGCCCCGGCGACTTCATCTGCGTGACGGGAAGACTTGGCGGTTCCCTCAAGAGCGGACGCCATCTCCGCTTCTCCCCGCGCCTTGACGAGGGACGGTGGCTTGGTGCCGAACGGGGTGTCACCGCGATGATGGATCTAAGCGACGGACTCGGGAGCGATCTTCCGAAGCTTGCCATCGAGAGCGGTACTTCCTTCACGATCGCTCCGGAATCACTCCCGTGTCACCGCGGGTGCACGGCGAGGGAAGCCCTCTCGGACGGCGAGGATTACGAACTACTCCTGACGATCACCCCCTCGCGCTGGCCACCGATCATGCGACGCTGGAACGCTCACTTCCCTCGGATCCCGCTCACCTGCATCGGTCGGATGACCCCTGCGGATTTCCCTCCCACTCCGCTTCCCTCCGGCTACGATCACCTCCGATCCCAGTAATCCATGATCAAGTTGATCTATCACAAGCCGGGCACCGCCCCCGCTTCCCTCCAGGTCGAGGGAAGCATGGAAACCATGCCCCCGGTCATCAACCTCATCCGGTACGACGAGACAACCTACGAGGAGATCAGTTGCGGCGACGCGGCTTCGGCGATCGGCCAACTCGACCGGAGGAAAATGAACTGGATCAACGTGGAAGGCCTCCATGACACGGAGAACGTGCGGATCCTGGCCTCCCACTTCGGTCTCAATCCGCTGATGATCGAGGATATCGTCACGACCCAGCGGCCGAAAATCGAGGAGACCGACAAGGGCATCTTCCTCATCACCACGATGATCTACAGGGACACGGAGCAGTCCCTTGGGGTCGAGGTGGAGCAGTTGAGCATGTTCTTCAACAAGAACACGGTCCTCACGTTCCAGTCGGAGAACCGGAAGGATCCCTTCACCGGCGTCAGGAAGCGGCTCGCACAGCAAGGAACCCTCATCCGGAAATCAGCGGCCGATTTCCTGGCCTATGCCCTGCTCGACAATGCGATCGACCATTTCTTCCCCGTGCTGGAGATGATCGGCACCGAGTCAGAGACCCTGGAGGAAAACCTCATCCGGAACCCCACCAAGGCGGCGCTGAAGGATCTCTTCCAGAACAAGCGTGTGCTTCTGGAGATGCGCCGGATCGCCTGGCCGCTCCGCGAAGTCATCGGTCACCTGCTCAGGGATGACTCCGGCTACGTGAAGGAGAGCACCCGGATCTTCCTGAAGGACTGCAATGACCATGTGACCCAGGCGATCGATATCGCGGAAAGCTTCCGCGATCTCACCGCCGGTCTCATGGACATCTACCACTCGAGCCTCAGCTTCCGCACCAATGAGATCATGCGCGTCCTCACGCTCGTCTCGACATTCTTCATCCCCCTCACCTTTCTGGCCGGTGTCTACGGGATGAACTTCAACACGGAGAAACCGTGGAATATGCCCGAGCTTAACTGGGCCTACGGATACCCCGCCTTCTGGGTCGTGGTGCTGCTGACGGCGGGGGGAATGTTGCTCTTTTTCCGTCGCAAGAAATGGCTCTGAAACTCACCTTCCGCATTTTCCCGTTCGACCCATGACCGCCGCTACGACCAAGCGCCCAATCCTCATCCTGACCTCCGCTTTCGGCGAGGGACATAACGCCGCCGCCCGTAATCTGGCAACCGCGTTGCGGACTCTCGATCCCGACCGTCCCGTCGAGGTGCGCGATCTCTTTGCCGAGGCCTACGGCCGGCTCTACAAGATCGTCCAGAAGGGATACTTCCTCTTCATCAATCATTGCCCAGGACTCTGGGGCGCCTTCTACAAGTATCTCGACAAGGACAAGGCGGCACCCGGTCGCGTGGCGGTCTACAAGCGGGGAGCGCGCCTTCTCGCCAGGACTGTCGCGGAGATGAGGCCGGCTGTCATCGCCTCCACCTACCCGGGGTACAACCACCTCCTCGATCACCTGCACGGAAAGACCGACCGACCTTTCAGGACCGTCACGGTGGTCACCGACTCCATCAGCATCAACTCCCTCTGGTACAGTGGCTACTCCGACCTGTTCCTTGTTCCCAATGAGGAGACCGCGGAGGTGATGGAAAACGCCGGGGTTCCCCGTGCGAAACTGAGCGTCACCGGATTTCCCGTCCCACCGGTGTTTGAAACCCTCAGGGGTCGGCGAACAGTCCCCGGTACGGGACATCTCCCGAAGGTTCTCTTCCTAGCCAATCCAGGACAGAAAAACGCCACGGGAATTCTCAAGGAACTGGGTAGCGTGGAGGGAATCGAACTCTCCGCCGCCTGCGGCCGTGACGAGAAACTCCGGACCACACTTCAGGCGATCGCGTCGCGATTCCGGAAGCCGATCAAGGTCGAGGGGTGGATGCCCGATCTTCCCGAGAGACTCGCGGCCAACCACCTCATCGTTGCCAAGGCCGGAGGTGCCACCGTGCAGGAATGCCTTGCGGCGGCCACCCCGCTCGTCATGAGCCAGGTCCTTCCGGGACAGGAGGAGGGGAATGCGGAACTCCTCACCAAGGCCGACTGCGGATGCACCTCCACCTCCCCCAAGGCGATCGCCGCCGCTGTGCGGCATGCCTTCGCCCGCGGCGCCCTGGTCTGGAAGACATGGGAAGCCAACGCCACGAAAACGGGAACCCCGGAGGGTGCGAGGAATGCGGCGAATGCGGTCCTCGGAGAGGCCGCTTTTAAGGTTGATTAGACTGAAGGCTGAAAACAGTTAGGGAACCGCTGTTTAACCCAGATTGCGCAATAGAGCGGTGTTGACAGGTTTGAACAGTTCACCCGGATGGTGAGTCCCGGAAGGGTTAAAAGCGTTACACCGTTAAAAGGTTACAAGGGGCTGAAGGCCGAGGCCGAATTGAACTGATGCAGGCATCTTTTGACGACGTTTTCCCTGACACTCCCCTCCCGAATCTCAGGTCAGGGATCTCACGGATCCATGTTGACGCCACTTGCCTCCAGGCAAGCGGTGGCGCTTCGGGTCCCGCATTCGCGGGATCTTACGCGGCTCTTCCCAGAGCCTTGGTTGTAACATTTTCACTTTTTAACTCTTTTAACGCGGCCTCCTAGATTGTTGAGGTGTAGCGCCCCCGCCTGACATCCTGCCGCTATTGACGGAGGAAACATCCCCTTCTAGATTGCTCTTATGAGCGGTGCCACTGCCGATATTATCGAAGTCTGCGAGGCTCTTCCGGAGGAGAAGCGTTCCGAGGTGGTCGATTTTGCCCGTTTCCTGCTCGCCCAACTCGGAGAACATCACTGGGAGAAGATGATTGCGGACACCAAGCCTCGTCCCAAGCTTGAGGAATTTTTAAAGGCATCTGCCCAGGAGGGTGAAGAGCCTCTAGATGTTTCGAGGTTGTGATTTCGCGCGTCCGGCCCAGTTTTTGGAGGGCCTATGAGCTTTTGGATCCCAGGATCAGGGATTCCGCGAAAAGATCCTACCAACTCTTTGTCAAGAATCCCGCGCACCCCTCCCTGCGGTTCAAGAAACTGGGAGGATATGATCATGTCTGGTCTCTTAGAATCAACGAGCAGTATCGCGCCGTCGGGGAGCGTTCCGGCGATACGGTGATCTGGGTCTGGATCGGTTCACACAATGATTTCGACAAGCTCTTTGGATAGGATTCCTCAGGGAAGCGCAACCAAACCTAACAGCCTTCAGTCTTCAGCCTAAAAGCCTATGCCTCCAGTAAACGCCGTCATCTTCGATATCGGGAATGTCCTCCTGACCTTCGACTACTTCATCGCCGAGCGGGCGCTCCTTGCCCACACGGGCCAAACGGTCGCCCCTTCCATCGAGGAGCTCCATCCTCACCGGATGGCCCACGAGAGCGGCACGATCAGCCGCGAGGAGTTTGTCAGGATCGTCAGGGAAGCCTTCGCTCATGACGGACCCGAGGATCACTTCATGGGGATCTGGACACGGATCTTCGAGGTGAACACCCCGATGGTCGAGTGGGCCCGCACCCTCCATGGGAAGACGCCTCTCTATCTCCTCTCGAACATCGGCTGCATCCATCACGACCATATTTTCGAGGAGTACGATTTCTTCTCCGGTCTCTTCCACGACGGTGTCTATTCGTACAAGGCCGGCGTCATGAAACCCGAGCGCCGGATCTTTGAACTCGCCAAAGACCAGTTTGGAGTCGATCCCGCAACCACGCTCTACATCGATGACCTGCTGGAGAATGTGCAGGGGGCGGAGTCGGTGGGCTTCATCGGCCATCACTACGATCCGAAACGGCACGACCTCTTCGAAGCAAAGTTGAAATCGCTCTCCTTCCTGTGAGTGCGGAGACTCGGCGGACAGTCTGGATCCTCGCCGACCAACTCTCGGTCACCAACGCATCCCTCCTCTCGGCAAGGAAGGGGACGGATTGCCTGCTCTTCATCGAATCCCGGCAGACCTTCGGAAAGCTCCCCTACCATCGGCATCGCCTGATGCTCCTTCTCTCGGCGATGAGACACTACGCCGCGGAACGGGAGGCCGAGGGATGGGAGGTCGACTACCACCGGATCAACGACGCTCCCGACATGCGCTCCGCCCTGGCCCGTCACTGCACGGCCTGGAAGCCCTCGGAGATTCTCGTCACCCGGCCTAACAACCACGATGAGAGCCTCGCCTTGGACTCCCTTGGCGGGAAATTGGAATACCCGCTCCGCATCGTTCCAGACACCCAATTCCTCTGCTCCCGGGAGGATTTCGCCGAACTGGCGCAGGGAAAGAAGCGTCTGCTGATGGAGAATTTCTACCGCGAGATGCGGAGGCGGACGGGATTACTCATGGAGAGCGACGGGAAGCCGGTCGGTGGCGACTGGAACTACGATGTCGAGAACAGGGCCACGCTCCGTGATTGGAAGAAGGCGGGATCACCCCGCCCACGGGCACTTCCCAGACCGGAACAGGACGCCATCACCCGGGAGGTCGCGACCGACCTGGAAATCTGTTTTCCGGATGCACCCGGCAAAGCTGCGGACTTCGCCCTTCCCGTCACACGGGAGGACTCCCTGAAATGGATGGAGCACTTCGTGGAAGAGCGGCTCCCACACTTCGGCACCTGGCAGGACCTGATGGTCGAGGGAGAGCCCGACATGTTCCACTCGATCATTTCCCCGATGCTCAACATCGGCCTTCTCGATCCGCTGGAATGCGCCAAGGCGGCTGAATCTGCCTTCCGAAAAGGGAAGGCTCCCCTGCATGCCGTGGAGGGATTCATCCGGCAGATCATCGGATGGCGCGAATTCGTCAACGGGGTCTACTGGCTGAAGATGCCCGAGTACGTGGGGGTCAATGGTCTCGAAGCCGAACGCCCCCTCCCCTCCTTCTTCTATGACGGCGAGACGGACATGAACTGCCTCCGTCAGACCTTGGGGGAAGTCCTGAAGGGTGGCTTCAATCACCACATCCAGAGACTGATGATCCTCGGCAATTTCCTGCTGCTCGCGGGAGTCAGGCCCGGTGAGGCGCTCCGTTGGTTCAACGAGATGTATATCGACGCCCATGACTGGGTGATGGCCGCCAACCTCCTCGGAATGGCCCTCCATGCCGACGGCGGATTCATGGCAACCAAGCCGTATGCAGCCGGCGGATCATACATCCACAAGATGAGCAACTACTGCGGGGGATGTCCCCACAGTCCGGATATCAAAACAGGGCCGGGAGCCTGCCCCTTCAACCTCCTCTACTGGAACTTCTACGAAACCCATCGCGGGCGCTTCGCTAATAACCCGCGCACGGCCATGATGGTGCGTTCGTGGATGAAGCGACCGGCGGAGGAACGCGCCGCCATCGTCACTCAATCAAAGGCTTTTTTGGAATCGCTTCGGTGAACCCGATCAAGCGGAACCGGTTGATTCGCGATGTTGGGAATCGCTGATTAAATCGCATAGAGGCCGTTGCGGGAAGAATGGGCCGCGGGCAAGGCGGCTTGGCGCGAGCATCCCCGCAGTGGGCTGTAAGCGCCAAGCCAACACAGTTGGTCCCCGTGCCACGCCACGAAGCCAAAGGCTTTGTGGCCTTTGGCTTGGATCTCCGCAACCCGTAGGGCTGAAGCCATTTGTCGATTTTTGTGACGTTGCTCGCTCGGGCGAGACCGCTGCGGGTATCGCCCAGCGCTCGCGCCTTCAAAAATCAGCAAATGCTCTTCAGCGGCCTTCATGGGATTTAATCAGCGGTTCCCCTAGAAACGGAATGGCCACGGGGGCTGCTCTGGGAGCTTTGGGATCCGCCTCCAGAATCACCGCCCCTGTTTCATCTTGGCGGAGGAGCGTGATCCCCTCCTCAAGAAGCACACCCTTCCATTCAGAACTGGGAGTTCCGTTCCTGTTCAAAGCATCGACGGTCGAGACGACGGTACGCTCCGCGATTCGAAGAAGGCCGGTTCACCACGCCCACGGGCACTTCCAAGACCGGAACAGGACCCCATCACCCGGGAGGTCGCGACCGACCTGGAAGTCTGTTTTCCGGATGCACCCGACAAAGCCGCGGACTTCGCCCTTCCCGTGACACGGGAGGAATCCCTGAAATGGATGGAGCACTTCGTGGAAGAGCGGCTCCCACACTTCGGCACCTGGCAGGACCTGATGATCGAGGGGGAGCCCGACATGTTCCACTCGATCATTTCCCCAATGCTCAATATCGGCCTTCTCGATCCGCTGGAATGCGCCAAGGCGGCTGAATTTGCCTTCCGAAAAGGGAAGGCTCCCATGAATACGGGGAGCAAAACTGACTGACAGAGGCAAAGAGTGGCAGCGCATTTGGTCCTGTTGACAATTTCTTTAGCCTTCTTGACAAGGCTTGTTTCGATGGTGGGGTTTCTTGCAATTCACACAATGAAGCAAAATACATCTCATCTTGAAAAAATTAGAATAAAGCTTTGACTTCTCAAAATACAGAACGAACATTCGTTTTTTATATTCCACCAATCTCCATGCCTAAGCTCACTTCCGAACGTTACGAAAAGCAGAAGCTCGCCATCCTCGATGGGTGCATGCGCTGCTTCGCCCGAAAGGGCTTCCACAGCACTTCAATGCGCGACCTCTGCGAATTCCAGTCTCTCAGCGTTGGTGCGCTCTACGGATACTTCGATTCCAAAGAAGCGATCATCAAGGGCATTATTGATCTGGATCGCGCCCGCTGGGAGGCAGCGGTGGCGGAAATTCCTCCTGCGATGCCTTTCTCTGATGTGATTTCCACCCTTGGCTCGATCGCAGAGCAGGGGTGCGCGAATCGAGATGAGCTCGCCATGTTCTTGCAAATCACGGCTGAGGCCTCCACCAACCCCGAAATTGCTCTTGTACTTAAGAAATACTATGCAGTGCTTACTAAGCGCATCGAAACGCTGATCTGCTTTGCTATTGAGAGGGGCGAGATTGACGGATCCATCAAGCCGCACGAGGGGGCCGTCTTCATGATCGCGTGCATTGACGGGCTGATATCCCGGATGGCGTGCGATCCTGGCCTGGACTGGCGGGCGTCCTCCCGGCTTTTCCAAACATGGATCTGCACTGCATTTAATATGAAAATCAAGGGACCGATAAAAAAGCCAACAGCCAAAACCAAGGAGGACAGAGGGCGATGATTTCGATGGCCTTTACGATGTTGAGTCATGATGGTCCAAAGTTTCTTGCGATGGTCTTGGCCATTGCTATGGCGGCATTTCTGACGCAAAACCAAGCCTCGTTTCTTGTTAGTTTCCTCGCCATGTCCGACTCCCAGATTCGCGATGTGCGGGAAGCCGATCTTTGGGTGATGGATTCCTCAACCGAATGCTTTGATCAGGCTAAGCCACTCAAAGACACGGCAGCTGAGATTGTGCGCGGTTTTCCTGGCGTGAAGTGGGCCTTGACCTTGCTCAAGGTAGATGCACCCGCCCGCACGGAAGCCGGAAAACTGAGTAGCGTCACCATCTTGGGAGTGCCGGAGCAGAGCAAGGTTGGGGAACCGCGGATGAACATCGGCGACAGTTCGGTCCTTGACGAGCGCGATTCCGCAGTTATCGATCCAGGCGGCATGGCCCTCCTGTATCCCGGCGAGACTTTTCGCCCCGGAATGAGGATTCGCATCCATGATAAATGGCTGCAAATCAAAGGAGTCAGCAACGCGTCACCTCCTTTTACCGGATTTCCGATCATTCATGTAAGTCATTCCACTGCCATCCAACTTAATCGGGCCGAAAGCCGTTGCACAACATTTGTTGTCGGTCGATTCGAAGCCGACGCGGATCGGGGGAAAGTGACGCGCGAGATTCGTGCGGCGACTGGTTGGAAAGCGTTGACCCGCGAGGAGTTTGAGGAGGCCAGTTCCCGGTTCTACATGGACCAGGGAGTGCCACACCTCTTCTACATCACCATCACCGTCGGGCTGATCGTTGGTGCCGCATTTTCAGGGCAGACTTTTCTGATGTTTGTCAAAGAGAATGCCCGCGCTTTCACGACTCTGAAAGTGCTCGGATTCACGCACGGGCAATTGGCGGTCATGGTGGCCACGATGGCTGGAATCGTTGTCGTCCTTGGGCTTGCTCTAGGCACGATGCTTGCCGTTGGCACCAGCTTTTCGGCGGCAACGATGCCATTTTTTCGATCTCTCTACCTGCCGTGGCAGGTTACACTGCTGTGCTGCATAAGCATCGGGTTGATCACCCTTATCACAGCAGGATTTGCCTTCAAAAAAGTCCTCAACCTGGAGCCTGCCGATGTCTTCCGTTCCTGACTTAACTGGCGCGGTCACGTGCGCCTCGATCTGGAAATCATTTGGCGAGGGAGAGGCCAAAGTCGATGTTCTCCGTGGGGTGAATTTCATGGCTGCTTTGGGCGAAATGACATTCCTTGTTGGGCCATCAGGCTGCGGAAAAACCACCCTGATATCTATAATCGCCGGCCTGCTCGCGCCTGATTCTGGAACGGTGAGCCTCTTTGGAGAAAGGCTCAGCCTCCTTGCCCCGCGAGAGCGGATTCTTTTTCGACGCCAGTACTTGGGGTTTGTTTTCCAGCAGTATAACCTGCTCCCGGCCTTCACCGCCGCAGAGAATGTCGCCGTGCCTTTGGTTGCGGCGGGTTGGGGGCGCGAAAACGCGATCGGCAAGGCGCGCGAGGTCTTGACCCATCTGGGGCTGGCGCACCGCACAGAGCTCGTTCCTCAACTTCTCTCGGGAGGTCAGCAGCAAAGGGTCGCTCTTGCGCGAGCTCTTGTGCATGAGCCACGCTTGATTATCTGCGACGAGCCGACAGCGGCCTTAGATCACCGCAGCGGAGAATCGGTCATGGAACGTCTCGCCACTTCTGCAATTCATCCTGATCGCGCGGTGATCGTGGTCACGCATGACAGTCGGGTTTTTCACTTTGCGCATCGGATTATCGAGATGGAAGACGGTCTCATCCGCTCGTCCAAAAAGATCGAATCACTGAATCAACCATGAAGCCCACTACCATTATTCTTTCCTTAGTAGGTCTTGCATCGGTCGGGATTTCTGCCGTGGCCATCCTGAGCACGCAGCCTAAACAAGAGTTAACGGAGCCAGCTGTTCCACCTCCGCAATCCCTGTTCGAGCACACCGTTGCGGCTGTCGGAATTATCGAGCCAAACTCAGAAAGCATTGCCATTGGGAGCCCCTTTCCAGGAGTCGTTGCCTCCGTGCTGGTCGCAGCCGGAGAAAGAGTTGAGGCCAATCAGGCGCTTTTTGTTCTCGATCACCGGCATTTGGATGCGCAGCGCTCGGTGGCATTGGCACGGGTCGAACAGACTGAAAAACAGGTGACAGTGATTCAAAAGCTTCTGGAGCAGGCACGCCGTCGCGCCCTGACTTCGTGTCGGTTGGCAAATGCCGGAACCATTGCGTCGCAAGACCGTGATGACAGGGTTTCAGAGTTGGAGAAACTGGAGGCGGAGTTAGATTCGACCTTGGCCGCGGTGCGCCTCAACCGTGCAGAGGTCGCTTCGGTCGAAACGGAGATTGATCGCAGCACGATCCGCGCCCCAAAGAATGGGACTATTCTTCAAACTCGGATGCGGCCAGGTGAATTCCTTGACGCGAGTGGCTCCGGAGAACCGCGTCTTCTGCTCGGTTCCACCGAGCCCCTGCACGTCCGGGGAGATGTGGATGAGTTTGACATACCGCGACTTGCTGCCGGTGCCCGAGCCACGGCCACTCCTCGCGGCAATGCGAACGATCGGTTCGATCTTCAGTTTGTCCGTTTTGAGCCATTGGTGGTCCCGAAACGCTCGCTCACAGGGGATCCGCGCGAGAGGGTGGACACGCGGGTTCTTCAGGTGATTTATCAAGTGGTCGCACCGACAAAAACGCTTTTTGTGGGCCAGCAGATGGATCTTCTTGTGGAAGGACATCCGCGCTCAGCGCACAGCGCAAGCCTATCCGAAATCTCAAGAAAATAGCTTTAATGCAGAGTACGAGGCAAGCGAGGCCGTGGTGCCGGGGGTAAGATCCCTTTCTTGGGGCTCCATAAACGCGGCGATCGGGTCTTCGTCAGTGTGGTGAAGAATTGCTCCAAGCAAGAGCTGATGCCGATCCTCAAGGGACACGTTCTCTCAAGCAGTAATGTCTATACGGATTGATGGAAGGCTTATGACGGGCTGGTAACCAATGGTTACCAGCATCATCGAGTTCACCATCATGAAAAACAGTTCGCTCGGGGTAAGAATCACGTTATTGGCATCGAATCCTTCTGGAGCTTCGCCAAACACCGCCTCCTAAAACTCCGTAGCATCCGTAAGGAAAAGTTCCTCATCCATCTCAAAGAATGCGAGTGGCGTTGGAACCACAGACATCGTAAAATCTACCCCATCCTACTCAAACACCTCCGCCAGTACCCTCTCTCAACTACATAAGACCCTAAACAATTGCTCTTCAGCGGCCTTCATGGGATTTAATCAGCGGTTCCCCTAGAAAGGGAACTGCCCTGGGAGCTTTCGGATCGGCCTCCAGAATCACCGCCCCCGTCTCATCCTGGCGGAGGAGCGTGATCCCCTCCTCACGAAGCACACCCTTCCATTCACCGCTTGGTTTCCCGTTACGGTTCAGGGCATCGACGGTCGAGACCACGACACGCGGAGAGACCTTGCGGATCACACCCAAAGTTGCCGACATCTCCGAACCGCCCAACGGAAGAACCAGTACATCGGCATGGAGTTCCTGATCGGGAAGCTTCATCACCAGTTCGGAGATTCCTCCGAAAAGCCGGGGAAGGATGAGGATCCTCACTTCCCCCATCGTCACCCTGGTAATCAGGGAGTCACGATCCTTCCCGGGAGCGGCGGCGAGGATCGAGGCGGTCACGCCAGGGGACAATGCCAACTCTTCCCCCGCCTGCACCCGACGCACTTTCCTCCCGTCTGCCTGGAACTTTTTGGCCACGGGGGATCGTCCGTCTCCCGGAGGCAGAGCCGTCCCTTTCACGGGAATCTCACGCATGATCTCCGCAAGTCCCCCGAGATGCGCGGCATCGGACTTCGTGATCAGGGCGCTCCGAACGGAGTTGGCTCCGATTGATTCGAGAAAGGGAAGGATCGTGGAGATGGCGTCACGACGGCGCCCGGCATCGATCATGGCAAAGTCACCGCCACTCCGGATCACCGCGCAGGAGGCTCCCCGCAGGTCGAGAATCGTCATCACGGGAAAGGGCTTCCCAGGGGGACCAACAAACCAGTGACCTCCTGGCATCATGGCACTCACCTGGACCACAAGGAGCAGAAGCTTGGTGACCAGCCAGTTGGCATTGTTGAAGGCACCCGCCACCCAGAGCGAGACGGAGCCGCCGAGAAGGGAGAGCATCCCGAGGGAAAGGACACCGAAGGCAAGCGGAACGGCAAGGAGGTTGGCCCCGAAGGCTGAGAGCGAGACGAGATGGAAGTAGGCGATCGTCGGCACCAGCGATCCGATCCATGCGGCGGCCGAGACGGCTGCAAGGCCGGCAAGGTGATTCCAGGTGTCAAATCCAAGGCGCTCCCGCCGGGTCAGCAGCTTCGGGGGGATGAAGGGATCGGGAGCATGCCTTGAGGCGATCCATCGCTCAATCGGCCCCGCAGCCACCAGAATGGCGAACACCACCGTGTAGGAGAATTGCCACCCGGCGGAGAAGAGGATGTTCGGATCGATCGCAAGCTGCAGGAAGGCCGATGCGGCCAGCGTGTTGATCATCGGGGACCTCCTGTGGAGGACAAGCCCGACGAGCATGATCGAGGCCATGGTTGCGCTCCTGACACTCCCCGACTTGAGTCCCGTCACCGCGACGTAGAAGAAGAGTACGGGAATGGTCAGCGCCACGGCCCAACCCCTGGGAATGCGGGCCGCCTTCAACACGAACCAGATGATCACGGCCAGCATGCCGACATGGAGTCCCGAGACCGAGAAGAGATGCATCGTTCCGGTGAAGCGGAAGTCGTCCGTGAATCCCTCCGGAGAGTTCTCCGTGACACCGAGCGTGATTCCCTTGATGGCGCTGAGCACCTCGGCGGAATCCCCCATGTCCACGGCGAGGATCGCCTCCATCCGCTGACGTGACGAGATCGCCCAGGCAATCAGGGGATTCCCATGTCCGGAAGAGAGGATCGCCCCCGGTTCGGATGGATCGATTCGGAACTGCGTATGGATGCCGTGCCGCTCCAGCCATCGCCGGTAATCCATCGCGCCGGGATTGCGCGGAAGCGCCGGACGGGACGGAATGGCCTGAAAGCCGACCATGTCCCCGTATCGCGGCATCACTCCGGACCATTTCACCTGGACCTCGACGGGAATGGTGACCGGTTTCCCTGCCTGCTCCGAAGACTCGTTCGTCCCGATTGGAACGAGAGACCCGAGCCGCATCGGAAAGGTGACGCTTCCCGGGGAGGAGACCTTCGGTTCCCCCGAGACAATCCCCTCGACGTGAAACTCCCCCGGATGCTCATCAAGCCACACGGCCAGCTTCCTTGCGGGGGATTCCTGCCAGTTCCAGAGTTGCAGGAGAGAGAAGAGGGATAGCACCAGAGCCCAGCAGAGACCGCCTCGCCTACGGAAGATCACCAGGGGAAGTGAAAGCAGCACCAAGGCGATCACCAAGGGCCACCCCGCACCCAACCACGAGGAGAGCAGGATGCCCGCCATGGCGGCCAACAGCAGTCCCGCGAAGGGAAAGCGTTGCTTCAGGATCGGGATCTCCCTCACTGCCCGCAGAACTTGAAGAGGAGGGTCTCCATGCGTTGTTCCTCGCGGAAATAGAATCTCAGGGCCCCGTCCCTTCCCTCGATCGATTCGGACACGGCGCAGCTTCCCCTTCTGCTGTGAATCTGATGAATCCCCGAAATCTCGCGGTGGTAGGGAGTCCCCCATGCCTCCAGAAGGATCGCCTGATGCACCCGATCGAGGATCATCGACTCCAAAAACACCCTCTCCATCGGAAGGAAATCAACGGAACCGATTTCCGGAATCTCCTCATAACTGAAGCGGTGACACTCGTTGATGCCGCGCTCGGGGAGGCGATCCCATGTGCCGCGCATCAACCCGAGGCGGACCCTGGGATCGAACCCCGCCGCGGCGTTGCGAATCGAGAAGGTATTCACCGAGACCATGACGCGGACTGAAAGCCCGGGATCCATACTGATCCAGACATGGTCCAGTTCCCTGTTCCGGCCGAGTCGGTCAGCCCGTGTCTCCACACGGCCCTTGAGATGATCCCCCACCAGATGGACCAGCGGTGTGTGAAGATCCCGGAAAAGCTGGAGACCCCTGCCACGCTTCATCCCGGTCGGTCGTGCGGGGTATGGATCGACGGAGTGATCGACGACGCCAGGGACTAACCGCCCCCGCCCGTGTCGAAGGAGAAGGGACTGTAGCAGGACTCGGTGTAGGCCGAGTCATACCAGTCGTCGATCAGGGGGGCGTTGTAGAAGAAGGGCTGCTGATCCTGATTCAGCTTGGAGTTGTCCTTCACATACTTGGGGACCTTGCCGCCCTGCTTGGGTGGTTGGTTGTTCCCGTAGAATCCCTGCGTCTCAGTCAGGTAGTTGAGGAGATGGGGCTTGGCACCGGCGGCCTTGAGGCCGGCAAGTTGGGCGTAGCTGAAGTTGTAGACCCGCTGGGTGGAGCGGAGGTAGCCGACGACGACGTGTGTCGGGACATGGCTGGAAGCAAGGTTGCGGATATCCTGATAGTCGAGGGGCTGGGCGTTGTTCATCTTCGCGGCGGTTCCCGTATTCACATGGGCGGCGACAACAGCGGCCGTGATCTGGGGATCGACTTTGGGGCCCGAGGAGCAACCGACCGCAACAAGGACGATCAGCAGGGAGAAGGCGGCGGGCAACTGGATGCGGAATGTCTTCATGACTGATGCTTGATTACCTGTTCCCGGAACTCTCATCAATGAGATTCAGAAAGTAGACTGAAGGAGTTTAGGCTGAAGGCTGTTAGGTCAAACAACAGTCAGGGATCTTTGCCCCATCTTTGCCCCACCTATCCCCCATCAACATTGCTACCAGAGGCCGGTGGTTTTTTGCTTGTCGGGCTTCCCATCCGCAGGCATTCCCATCCCATGATCCTCCGATCCCTCAGCAAATACCGCGACACCGGCCTCCTGCTTCTCCGGATTCTCATCGGGATATCCTTCCTGGCCCACGGCCTGCCAAAGCTGATGGCCGGACCGGAACTCTGGATCAAGCTCGGCAAGTCGATGCAGTTCGTTGGAATGGGGGCCTACCCCATCTTCTGGGGACTCATGGCGGCTCTCTCGGAATCGGTCGGCGGTTTTCTCCTGCTGATCGGCTTCTGCTTCCGACCCGCCTGCCTCTTCCTACTCGTCACGATGGCGGTGGCCACGGTCATGCATTTCAACACGACCCCCGGCGATCTCTTCGAGAAGTGGCAGATCGCCTCCCACGCCATTGAACTGGGATCCGTCTTCCTGTCACTCCTGCTGATCGGCCCCGGCAAGTTCAGCGTCGACCGGGAGTAGGCCGAATACTTGGAACTTCACCCCTGCAGACCAGCTTTCAGATTTTCCCATATCCCCCAATCAACCCAGCATTGAGAGGCTGTCGGCGTGCTGTCGGTCCCAGCGGTTGCTTAATCCCGCCCAGAATCTGGAGGTTTCGTCCCGTGTCCTTCTTTCGTAGCGTTCGCGGGCCTCGCGGATCCGCTCCAACAGTGCGGTAGGATCCAGCTCCGCATCATGCAGGGCGGCCTTTGTCTTCGGTCCGGCCAGGCCATCAGCCGGCAACCCCAAGGCATCCTGCAGGATCTTCACCGCACCGGTCGGCCCGCGATTGAAGGCGGCATCACGGAGCGCGAACTGGATGGCGGGCACTTCCGAGAGCATCGCGACAGGATCGGTGTAACGCTCAATATGCTCGGCTGCGGCATCCTCTGCTTCACGGTACTTTCCCTCCGCAAGCAGGAGCTCGATGAGCGCGAGCGTCTCGGGATGATAGCGATCGTTGATCCCGGCCACTTCCTTGGTCCCTCCACCATCTCCCGATGGAAGGTGATAAACTTTCAGATGGCCAGCGGCATCACGGCGCGCCTCATAGTCGACGATTCGCCGGGCCTGTTCGCGTGGAGTCATGAAATTAGGGGCTGGGTGATTGGCTGTTGGGAATGCTGGAAATGGAAGCAACGACGTGGATCGGGTCTCGAATGTCCCTCACAATGCCAGACAGCACCCTTCGTGTCACCACCGCGTCGATCAACGATTGATGATTTTCGTTCTTCATTTTTCGATTTCTGATTAGGTTCCAGATCATGACAAGCCCCTCCCCCACCCCAGACAAACTCAGCCCGATCGTCTACTTCATCGGGATCACCGCCGCCCTCGCCGGATTGCTCTTCGGCCTCGATATCGGGGTCATCTCGGGAGCGGAGGGATTTATTCAGAAGAGCTTCTCGATCAGTGATGCCATGATCGAGTTGGTCGTCAGCTCCCTCCTCTGGGGTGCCGTCTTCGGAACCCTGCTCAGCGGGGTTCTCTCGAACAAGATGGGACGCCGCGGCGCGATCCTCGTGAGCGCCGTCATCTTCGTCATCGGCTCCTTTGTCTGCGCCTTTTCACCCGACCCCCACACCCTGGTGCTGGCCCGCTTCTTCCT
>CANKJN010000002.1 GCA_947482345.1 Spartobacteria bacterium | reverse complement strand
GGAGCCAAGGCCAGAGTCCTTGTGGGCAAGCAGGGAGAAGTGATCCTCGGAGCCTACAGTCTGCCCGAAAACGACTACGACGGTCACTCCCTCGGGGAGGCTCTCGCTCAGGTGAAGAGGCTCTGCGGGTCCTCTCCGAGTCTGGCCATCGCGGATCGGGGGTACCGGGGCCGAACCCACTGGGGAGAGACCGAGCTCATTACCCCGAAGGCTCCAAAGAAGAGCGACTCTGCCCACCAGAGACGCAAGGCCCGGGCCCGCTTCCGCAGAAGGGCTGCCATCGAACCCCGCATCGGCCATCTCAAAAGCGACTTCCGCCTCGGTCGCAACTTCCTCAAGGGCCAACAGGGCGACAGCATCAACCTCCTCCTGGCTGCCACAGCCGCCAACCTCTCCCTCTGGATGAGGAAGATCCTCTCGGCTCTCGTCCAAATCCTATCCCATATACCTCTCCACATCCCAATCACCAACTTCCCTGCTCTCCAAAGGGCTTTTTAAGGGCCGACTAACTACGCGGCGCTCACCCGGGTTGGTGCGTTCGGATGCCCCATGCATCACGGCGTCGACAAACATAAGGGCATCCCCGACTTTGAGATGAACTTCGACGGATCCCGCCCGAAACCCTTTCTCCTCCCCGTGGGTCTTGGCCAGAATGTCCGGATGTTCGAAGTTGGCCTTATGGCTGCCGGGAATAACCATCGTGCCTCCATCGCCCGGTCCCACATCCGTCAAGGCGAGGAGAATATTGACCTGGGCGCAACGAAAGCGCCCGTTGACCACGCGGAACTGGTTCCGGACGATCCCATCCTGTCCGCCCGAATGCATGGGAAAAAAACCTCCGGTCCGGCGAACCGAGGCAAAACATTCATCGATAAACAATCCTTCCACATAGGTGTTTTCCTCGCCGCAATATTTTTGGAGGCGATTGATCCACGACGGGTGATCGATCAATTTCTCGAAAGGCACGCCGCCCTCCACGATATTTTGCAGCTCTAGTCCGGCGACGCCGTTATTGTCTAGGCGCTGGACATTTCCCCACCATTGGCCCTGGGCCAAATCTTTAGGGAAGTTGTCAAAGGCGTTGTTCAGTTCCTTCAGGTGCTCGATGTCCACGGCATTCTTCAGGACCGCGAATCCGTTCAGGTCAAAGTGATAATCGATGAGGTCAATGTTTTGGTTCATTGTGGTTGGGGTGATGGTGGTTGGGGTGACGGTGGTAAAGATTTCATCAACCACGGAAAATAGGAATGGATACCAGTCCAGAAAAAATATAATTTCGTCCTGCCATACTTTCTCCGGCTTCACCCTTGATTGTCCCTCAATCCAGACTCCTGGTAACCGGCAAGCAGGAAGGAAGAAAAAAGATCTCGGCCAGACGCGGCTCAGGAACCTCCGATTGGCTCTTGATCTACACCGAGAAAGGCCGCGCCTATTTCCGTTTTTCCGAGGGTCAATACATCGCCGAGCCTGGCGACTTTGTTCTTATAAGGCCGGGAACGCCCCATGATTACGGCATCGAAGAAAGCCACGGCTACTGGAAGAACACCTGGATACATTTTTTACCGCGTCCCGACTGCCTGCTGTGGTTGCAATGGCCGGAACGCGCGCCAGGCCTGATGAGTTTGAGCCTACCCCCCTCCCTGCGCCGCTCCATACTGAAAGAATTGGAGTATATGGGAGAGAGCATCAAAGGCAGCGGGCGCAGGCAGGAGGAACTGGCCGCCAATGCGCTGGAAAGAGTCCTTCTCCATTGCGACAGCATCAACCCCCGTCACATCGAAAACAAAGGGGACCAACGTATCCGCAAAGCTGTGGACATCCTATCCCGCCGCTACCATGAACCTTTTACCCTGGATGAATTGGCCCAATCATGTGGCTTGTCACGTTCGAGGTTGGCCGAACTTTTCCAGAAAGAAACGGGTACAACGCCCATGACATTCCTTGAAAACACAAGACTGCGCCGGGCATGCGAACTCCTCAAACACACCTCCTTGAGCCTGGAAGAAATTGCCGGACAGGTCGGCTTCTCCACCAGTTTCTACTTATCCCTGCGCTTCAAAAAGTTTTCCGGACTTAATCCCCGGGCCTACCGCGGGAAACACTCCCGCTAAACAACCTATTGAGCCTCCACCTAGGCTGGCTTGGTGGCTCCGCGGAACACCACGCAGTCGTGGAGTATCCGATCCGGCGCATAGTGCTCGCTGGAACGGAGGACGACGTTGATCTCTCCCTTGGCTGAGTGGCCTGCTTTCTCAAGGTCCTCGGCCAGCGAGACAAAGGCCTCGAGCGCCTCGACCATCTCGCGGTCCCGGGCGAGGACGACAGGACGGCATCCGGGCTGCACGAGGATGGAGACCGGCAGGATGGAGCGGGCAATGGCATCGAGCGAGAGGGGGGCAGCGTGAACCCCGGCCTCCACGGCGGCGTGGCGCACCTCGAGCTGGATCATGCGGGCCCGCCCCTCGGGGGTCACCGATTCGATGGCATGGGTGATGGCGTCGAGAAGAGCGTGGCGCACCTCGGAGAGTTCCTCGAGTTCCTGGAGCTTCTGAAGGTCGGCGTTCTGATGGATCGCCTTGGCAAGCTGGGAGATCTCCTTGAGGTAGGCATTGCGCTGCGAGTCCGGGACGAAATACATCACGATCAGGTGAACCGGGACTCCGTCCGGGGAGCCGTAGTCGACGCCCTGAGGGCTCCATCCCACGGAGCAGAGCAGCTCCCCCTCGTGATCGGTCGTGGCATGGGGGCAGGCCCATCCCTTCCCGATGCCGGTATTGTGAAGTTTCTCGCGGGCGAGGGCCTTCTCGGTGATCCCCTCCTCGCTGGGAACCTCGGGCACGGCCTCCAGCAACGCGCCGAGGAACTCGAGGGCGTCGATCTTGATATTGTCGGGAAGTTCGACCAGTCGGCCTTCCTGGAGTGCGTTGAGAAGTGCTTTCATCGGCGTGGGCAGCCTACCGGATTAATCGATCCCGAACTTTCTGGCAAACCATGCGTTCACCGAATGAGTGAGGGTCATGTAGCAGAGGATGGTCGCCCCGATGAAGGCCCAGTAGACGGGAGGGAGCGGAACGAAGCCCAGATAGGCCGCGACAGGCGGGATATAGGGAAGAGCCGACCCTATGAGGATGATCGCGAGGGTGGTCACGATCAGCCAGGGACTCGCACAGCTCTGGATGAAGGGGATCTTCCGGGTCCGGATCACATGGACGATGAGGGTCTGGGTGATGATCGATTCGATGAACCAGCCGGAATGGAAGAGGGCTGCCGCATAGGTATCGTCCGGAGACACCCCCGAGCCGCCGGCGAAGCGGTGGAGAAGCTCGGAAGGGGCGGAAAGCCCCAGATCCCAGCATCCGAAAAACCAGAGCATGAGGGCGAAAGTGGTGTAGTCGAAGATCGAGCTGGTGGGCCCCACGAACATCATGAACCGGCGGATGTTCTGGAGATTCCATGATCGCGGCTTCTGCAGATACTCCTCATCGACATGGTCGGAGGGGATCCCCGTCTGGGAAAAGTCGTAGAGGAGGTTGTTCACCAGGACCTGAACGGGGGCCATCGGCAGGAAGGGAAGGAAGTAACTGCTTCCGGTCATGCTGAACATGTTGCCGAAGTTGGAACTCGCGCTCATCCGGATGTACTTGATGATGTTGGCGAAGACCTTGCGCCCCTCAAGGATCCCGTCCTCCAGGACCATGAGGCTGTTCTCAAGGAGGATGATGTCGGCCGATTCCTTGGCGACGTCGACGGCCGTGTCGACCGAGATGCCGACGTCGGCCACACACATCGAGAGTGCGTCGTTGATCCCGTCCCCCATGTAGCCGATCACGTGACCTCGCTTCTGCAGGGCGACGATGATCCGCTCCTTCTGGGCGGGGGAGAGCCGGGCAAAGACACTGGTCTTCTCCGCCAGTTCGCCGAGCTGCTCCTCGTCGAGATCGACGATCTGGTCCCCGGTGATGATTTCCCCCGCATCCAGATGGACATCCTTGCAGATCTTGCGGGTGACCAGGGAGTTGTCCCCGGTCAGGATCTTCGTGGCCACCCCGTAGTGCGCGAGCGAGGCGATCGCCTTGGCGGCGGTTTCCTTCGGGGGATCGAGGAAGGCGATGTAGCCGAGCAGGATCATGTCGCTTTCATCCGCGATGGAAAAGGTGGTCTTGTCGCGGCCGAACTCCCTGTAGGCGATGCCGAGCACGCGGTAACCGTCCCGGCTGAGCGCCTCGAATTCCTCGAGAAGGTCGTTCTTGATGAGGTCGATCATCATGTAGACCTCGTCATCGACCTGGTAGTGGGTGCAGGCCTTGTAGATGTCCTCCACGGCCCCCTTGCTGATAAGGACGTGATCCCCCTCGTAGTCCACCACCACGCTCATCCGCTTGCGCTGGAAGTCGAAGGGGATCTCGTCGACCTTCCGGCAGCCGCGGTCGACATCCAGATCGGAGTGGGTCAGCACGGAGCGATCGAGCAGGTTGCGCAGGCCCGTCTGGTAGTAGCTGTTCATGTAGGCGTAGCGCAGGACGTCCTCGCTCTGCCGCCCGGTCACATCGACATACTTCTCCAGGATGACGCGGTCCTGGGTGAGTGTCCCCGTCTTGTCGGTGCAGAGGATGTCGATCGCGCCGAAGTTCTGGATCGCGTTGAGCTTCTTGACGATCACCTTCTTCCGCGACATGGCGAGCGCTCCCTTGGCCAGGTTCACGGCCACCATCATGGGAAGCATCTCGGGGGTCATGCCGAGCGAGACCGCGAGACCGAAGAGGAGGGCTCCCGTCCAGTCGTGCTTCGTGATCCCGACGATCAGGAAGACCACGCTCACCATGACGAACATGAAGCGCATCATCATCCAGGTGAAGCCCGCGATACCGCGGTCGAAACTGGTGAGCACGGGGGCGCTTCCGAGCTTCTCGGAGATCGATCCGAAGTGCGTCCGGATACCGGTGTTGACCACGAGGGCCCGGGCGGAACCGCTGACCACGTTGCTGCCCTGGAACACCGCGTTGGGCATCTCGATCACCGCCTTGGAAGGAACCGCGGGGGCATCGGCATGCTTCTCAATGGGCATCGACTCACCGGTCAGGGAGGACTGGCTGACGAAGAAATCCTTGGCCGAGAGCAGGCGCAGGTCCGCGGGAATGATGGAACCGGCCTGGAGGGAGACGATGTCACCGGGAACGATCTCCGACATCGGAATCTCGATCTCCTGGCCCTTGCGGATGACATGGCAGTTGGTCTGGACCATGGCATTGAGCTTTTCGACCGCCTTACCCGACTTATTCTCCTGATAGTAGGAAAGTCCCACGGAGATGATCACCATGAGGCCGACAATGGTGGCCGAGGCGGCGTTGCCCGTCGCCAGCGAGATGGCGGCGATCACCAACAACTGGATGACCAGCGGGTTCTTGCAGCGGTGCAGGATCTCGGCAAGGAAGCCGAGTTTCTTCTTCTGCCCGAGATCGTTGTGCCCCCATTCCGAGCGGAGTTCGTCGACCTCGGTCTCCGTCAATCCCTGGTCCCTGGTTTGCAGAAACTCGAGGGCCTCGGAATGGCTCTTGCAGCAAACATCCAGCAGACGCCGCTCATGATCGGTGACGGCGGCGGCGGCGGCCTGCTTCGCCTTGGAGAGCGAGGCCGGAGTGATCTTTCCAAAGAGATTCTTGGTCATGGCGATTTCCTATCTCTGTCAGTTTCGTGAATCAACGGGCAAGCCCCAACTCTTCAGATGAAGAAATCGTTGCATGGCGGAGCTTGGGGGATATGTCCCGGACGCTCGTTGCATCCGGCCGGCCCTGTACTTTGGAACTCAAGGAAGCACTGATGAAATCAGCGTTTCCTTAGCAGTCGATGCCGACCTTACGGAGTCGTGTCTCCACATGCGCGAAATGCCTCTCGGGCGAGCAGATTTTCTCCAACTCGGCGGCATCGATGTGCTGCATGACCTCGGCCTCCTCACTGAGCGTGCGAAGCAGGGGGATCTTCTCGGCCCATGTCCGCATCGCGGCCCGCTGAACGGCCTCGTAGGCGTTCTTGCGGGCCATGCCGCGGTCGGTGAGTTCCAGCAGGACAGCCTGACTTCCGTAGAGGCCGAGCGTGAGTTCCATGTTCCGCTTCATGTGCTCGGGATAGACCGTGAGATCGCGGACAAGCCGGGTCAGCAGGACCAGCATGTAGTCAAGCAGGGTGCAGGAATCCGGCAGGATGATGCGTTCGGCGCTCGAGTGGCTGATGTCGCGCTCGTGCCAGAGAGCCACGTTCTCCATGGCGGTCTGGGCATTGCCGCGAAGGACTCGGGCCAGACCGCAGAGGCGCTCGCCGGTGATCGGGTTGCGCTTGTGAGGCATGGCGGAGCTTCCCTTCTGCCCTTTGGCAAAGGCCTCCTCGACTTCAAGGACTTCCGTGCGCTGGAGGTGGCGGAACTCGGTCGCCCAGCAGTCGATGGAGCAACCGATCAGGGCCAGCGTGGTCATGAACTCGGCATGGCGGTCGCGCTGGATGATCTGGGTGGAGATGTTGGCGGGCTTAAGTCCCAGACGCTCGCAGACATAGGCCTCGACCTTGGGATCAAGGTGAGCGTTCGTGCCGACGGCGCCACTGAGCATCCCGTAGGCGACGCGGTTGCGGGTCTCCTTGAGACGTTCGATGGCGCGGCCGAACTCATCGTACATGACACCGAGTTTCAGGCCGAAGGTGACCGGTTCGGCGTGGATGCCGTGGCTGCGGCCGATCATCGGGGTGAATTTGTGCTCTTTGGCACGCTCGGCGATAGCCACACGGAGTTCCTCCAGATCCTTGAGCAGGATGTCCGCCGACTGCACCATCTGGACCGCGAGGGTCGTGTCGAGCAAGTCAGAGGAGGTCAGTCCCCGGTGAATCCATCGGGCGGGCTCGCCGACGTGGTTGGCGACCTCCTCAAGGAAGGCAATCACGTCGTGGTTGGTGCGCTTCTCAATCTCGCGGACCTCCTCGATCCGGAAGGTTCCTTTCTCGCGGATGGTCCTGGCATCCTCCTTGGGGACGATCCCGAGTTCGGCCATTCCCTCGCAGGCCAGGGTCTCGATCTCGAGCCAGATTTCCAATTTCCTCTGCTCCGTCCAAATGGAGCGCATCTCGGGGCGGCTGTAACGTTCGATCATCCTGGGAGTTTAGCGAGACCGCTTTTCCAAGGAAGTCTCTTTTGGAGGAAAGAAACCGAATGCAAGCTCACCAGCATTTTCCATGGGCATGGGGGTCGATCCCCGCCCGCCTCAATCGCTACGCCCCTCATATTTACGCACCTCCTATCGGCCAGCACCTTGCGCCAATTGACTCGCTCATTCCCATGAGACCCGCCACTCTCTCCACTCGGGCTGCCTTCGGCACTCTGACCTGTTCATCCCTTTCGCTGTTTCATCTCTTTTTCGGAGCTCGGGTTAAATCAGCGTTTCTCTTCTAAAGTGATACGTTTAAGATCCCTCCATGGTCACCATCACCTCCACCTACGACGGCGGTCTCCGCTGCAGCTCCACCCACGGCCCCTCCGGCGTCACTCTCATCACCGATGCCCCGGTCGACAACCACGGCAAGGGGGAGAGCTTCTCCCCGACCGACCTTGTCGCCACGGCCGTCGCGAACTGCATGATGACGGTCATGGGTATCGCGGCGGAACGCCACGGGATCGACCTGAAGGGCACCACCGTCACCATCGGCAAGGAAATAAGCACCGACACCCCCCGCCGGATTGCCGCCCTGAAATCGGTGATGACCATCCCCCTCCCCTCCGATCACCCGCAGCGCGCCCTGCTGGAAGCGGCCGCCAAGGCCTGCCCCGTGAAGCAGAGCCTCGATCCCCGGATCGACACCACGGTGGAATTCAGGTGGGTGGGCTGATATCCGCCCAAGCGGATATCAGGGAATGATGAAACTTGAGACCTGAGACCTGAAGCAGTCATTCAAGCAAGTGATGGCAAATCTTCCACTTGCTCCCTTTCAGGTTTCAAGTTTTAGGTCTCATCCCTCCTTCTCACTGAATCCACAAAAAGCTCACGCCGGGGTTGGAGCGTTCGAGGTCGGGGTCTTTGCGGAGTTCAGGGGCGGCGGTGATCATCTCGAGTGAGGCAGCATGGAAGATGGAGAACTCCTCTCCCGAGGCGGATCCCAGAATGTCGCCGTCGCGCTGATACTCGGCGAAAACTTTGCGGAGTCCGATCCGTAGAGCCCCGCCACGGCCTCCGGATCCGTAGCCGTGGATGACTTTCAGTACGGAAATGCCGTCGCCGTGGCATCTGCGAACCTCGAGCAGGAGGCGTCTCTTGGCCTCCTCCAGGGTCGGAAGACCCTCCTTGATAGTGACGACTCGGAGGGACACCGGGGCCGGATTACTTGGTGCTGAATTTCAGTTCACCCCCGGAGACATCTGCATGGATCGTCTGCCCCTCGTGGATCCTGCCATCGAGGATCTCCATACTGAGGGGGTCGAGGATCTTCTGCTGGATGACCCGCTTGAGCGGGCGGGCACCGTAGGCGGGATCATACCCCTCCTTGGCAAGGTAGGCGCGTGCCTTGTCGCTGAGCTCGAGATGAAGGTTCTGCTTGCCGAGACGCTTGGCCAGACGGGCGAGCTGGATGTCGACGATCCTGCCGATCTCCTTGTCGGAGAGACGGTCGAAGATGACGATCTCATCGATACGGTTCAGGAACTCTGGACGGAAGTGCCCCCGGAGCGCCTCCATCACGCGCTTGTTGCGCTCCGCGACGGAGAGATCCTCCATGATGAACTGACTGCCGATATTGCTCGTCATGATGATGACGGTGTTCTTGAAATCGACCGTGCGGCCCTGACCATCGGTGATGCGACCGTCGTCGAGAACCTGCAGGAGGACGTTGAAGACATCGCCGTGGGCCTTCTCGACCTCGTCGAAGAGGACGACGGAGTAGGGTTTGCGGCGGACGGCCTCGCTGAGCTGGCCCCCCTCCTCGTAACCGACATAACCGGGAGGCGCACCGATCAGGCGGGCCACGGTGTGCTTCTCCATGTACTCGGACATGTCGAGGCGGACGATGGCGTTCTCGTCGTCGAAGAGGAATTCCGCAAGCGCCTTGGAGAGCTCGGTCTTCCCGACGCCGGTCGGCCCCAGGAACATGAAGGATCCTATCGGGCGGTTCTCTTCTTGGAGTCCGGCACGGGCGCGTCGCACCGCATTGGAGACGGCCTTGATGGCCTGCCCCTGGCCGACGACACGCTCGATGAGTCGATCCTCCATCTTGACCAGCTTCTGCCGCTCACCCTCCTGCAGGCGTGAGACGGGAATGCCGGTCCAGACGGAGACCACCTTGGAGATGTCCTCCTCGGTGACCTCCTCCTTGAGCAGTGCCGACTGGCCGCTCTGGGCGAGCTTGGCGTTATGCTCCTCAAGCTTGGTCTGGAGATCGGGAATGCGGCCGTACTGGATCTCGCTCGCCTTGGCGTAGTCTCCCTGGCGCTGGGCGATCTGAAGCTCGTTCCTGAGAGCCTCGATCTGCTCGTTGATCTTCTGCGACTTGCCGATCTCCTCCTTCTCCTTCTGCCACCGGGCCTTCAGCCCCGAGGCGGTCTCCTTGGTCCCGGCGAGTTCCTTCTCGAGCTTGGCGAGGCGCTCCTTGCTCGCCGCATCCTTCTCCTTGCGGAGTGCCTGGCGCTCCATCTCGAGCATCATGATCTGACGCTCCATCTGGTCGATCTCGGTCGGCATCGACTCGATCTCGATCTTGAGGCGTGAGGCGGCCTCGTCGACCAGATCGACTGCCTTGTCAGGCAGGAAGCGGTCGGAAATGTAACGGTGCGAGAGGACGGCGGCGGCGACGAGCGCGGCATCCTGGATGCGGACTCCGTGGTGGACCTCGTAGCGTTCCTTGAGTCCGCGCAGGATGGCGATGGTGTCCTCGACGCTCGGCTCGTCGACCATGACCGGCTGGAAGCGGCGCTCGAGGGCGGCATCCTTCTCGATGTACTTGCGGTACTCGTCGAGCGTGGTGGCCCCGATGGTGCGGAGTTCGCCGCGGGCAAGCTGGGGCTTGAGGAGATTGGAGGCGTCCATCGATCCCTCGGCGGCACCCGCGCCGACGATGGTGTGAAGCTCGTCGATGAAGAGGATGATCTCCCCCTCGGAGGCCGTGACTTCCTTGAGGAAGGCCTTCAGGCGGTCCTCGAACTCACCGCGGAACTTCGCACCCGCAACCATCGATCCGATGTCCATGGCGACGACCCGCTTGTTCTTGAGCGACTCGGGAACATCCCCGCTGACGATCCGCCTGGCCAGGCCCTCGACGATGGCGGTCTTTCCCACGCCAGGCTCGCCGATCAGAACGGGGTTGTTCTTGGTGCGGCGGGAGAGGACCTGCATGGTGCGGCGGATCTCCTCGTCGCGTCCGATGACCGGGTCGATCTTTCCCTTGCGGGCCATCTCGGTGAGGTCGCGGCCGTATTTCTCAAGGGTCTGGTATTTCCCCTCGGGGTTCTGGTCGGTGACGCGCTGGCTGCCGCGCACCTCGACCAGGGCCTTCATGAGTCCCTGATGGGTGACTCCGTTCTGCTGAAGGAGCTTCGCTGCGGCGTTCTTCTCCTGGCTCAGGGCGAGCAAGTAGTGTTCGGCGGAGAGGAACTCGTCCTTGAGCTTCGCCATCTCGGCCTCGGCCGAGTCGATGGTCTTTCGGAGTTCGTTGCCGACGAAAGGCTGGGCTCCTCCGTGTACCTTGGGCAGGGAGGCCGCGGCGGACTCCAATGTCGCGGTGAGCGGCTGAACGGCCACCCCCATCTTCTCAAGGATGGGACGCGCCAGCCCTTCGCTCTGGGCAAGCAGAGAGAGAAGGAAATGCTCGTTGCCGATCTCCTGCTGTCCGAGACCGGAAGCGATGTCGACGGCCCCGTTGAAGGCCTCCTGCATCTTGGCTGTGAATTTGTCTGGTTTCATGGGGAAGTCGGTTTGTCAGGTTCTCAACCCCTCGCCCCGGTCAACTTCTTTGCGGAGGCGTGAGCTTGATTCCCTTGCGCATGAAGGTGGGGATATCGAGATCCTCTCCCGCCACGATGGTCGGTTCGCTCTTGTCGAATCGTCCCCGCTGCTGGGTGTCGAGATCGAGAGTTCCCTGAGTTTGCTTGCCTGTTGTTTTCCTTGGTGTGGTTGAGGTTGGCGGAGCGGAGTCCAGCTTGGCCTGCGGAATTGTCGGAATTGTTTTTGGAGCCTGTGGCGTTTTTTTGGGTGTTTGCGGTGTTGCCGTTGGCGCGGTCTCCTCATCGAGGGGGGCGGACTGCCTCTCGGGCCGAACCTCCGCCGCCGCGATACGCGGGGCGACCGGCTTGTCCGAGGGGCGTTCGCCACCGGAGGAGGCGACAACCGAGATCGTGATCGGGGATCCCGAAGGACGATCGGCATGAACGCCTGTTTTTATCTGACAACGCTCCCCCCCGATCCGTTCAATCTCACCCACGGCCGCCTGGACTTCGGCAAAGGATAGATCCGGAGGCCCCTCCAGCAGTAGAAGCACCGGCGACGCCCCGGCGAGAGCGGAACCCGGGGTCGTCTTGCCGGGCGCATTCAAGAGGGGGCTCCTGAGAGACCTTTCAAGCGCCTCGTGGAGACGGTTGGATCCTTCCGCGGAACCGCTTCCGAAGAGGGTGATGGGCCCCGGAACCCCCAGCACATGCTTGAGGTCGGATCGGGTGATCTTGACCGGACCGGAGGTCGAGAGCATCCGGTGGATCGCCAGGAGGGATGCCAGGATTGTCTTGTCGGAAAGCTCGAAGGCCTCGCCCACCGCCGCGGTTGATGGTGTTCCCCCCGAGAGGCGGTCGTTCTCGATGACGGCCACGGCATCGCAGACAGTGTAGAGCTTTTCCAAGGCCGCGGTGGCCGCTTCCTTCTTTCCCCTTCCCTCAAAAGAAAAGGGCATCCCGACACAGGCGGCCACGGTGATGCCTGCTGATTTCGCAAGAATCGCCAGGGCGGGAAGCAGGAATGATCCCGTCTCCCCGCCAAGACCCCCGCAAAGGACGACAGTGGCGGCTCCCGCGACGGCGCCTCCGAACTCTCCGTCGATCGCGACGAATCCTTCGCCGGGATCCCCTTCCGGAACGGCGATCCGATCGGTGACAACGGAGGCCGCAAGCGACTCGGAATCGTTGTTCACGACCATCAACCCCTTCATGGAGGGGTTCCCGACGGCCAGCAGGTCGAGCACGGTGACGCCGGCATTGCCGACGCCGATGATCAGGCGGCGGGGGACCGGGGCGCTCATCGGGACCTCCTTTTGAAGATTCCTCCAAAGCCCTGCGCGATCCGCTCGAGCATCCCCTCGGGCCTCGTGTCCTTAGTGATCAGGCGGGCATACTTGGTGAGACCGATCGCCGTGGAATACTGCGGATTCTCAAAGGTCTGAAGGGCCCCCCCGACATTCCGCGCCGTGCTCACCTGGACGGTCTGGTCGAGCAACTCGGAGGCGAGTCCGGCGATGCCCCGGAGTTTGGCGCATCCCCCGGTGATCATGACCCCGGCTCCGAGAAGCCCCAGCAGGTCACTGCCGGCGTTCTCGATGTCCCTACGGAGAAGCTCAAAGATCTCCCGGACGCGGCAATGGATGATGGTGTCGAGCGACCTGCGGTCGATGTCGCATCCGAGGAACCCCGGGTCGTTTTTCAAGGTGATGACGCCTCCCTCGGAGTTCTCCGGGGGGGTGGCGCTCCCCTCCTGGATCTTGAGCATCTCGGCCCGCGCGATCGGCAACTTGAGGCCGACGGAAATGTCGTTGGTGATGTGATCCCCGCCCAGGGCAAGCACCCCGCTGTGACGGACCGCGCCGTCATGGTAGATCAGGTAATCGGTCGTGCCGCCGCCGATGTCGACGACCAGAACCCCGATGTCCTTCTGATGCTGGGTCACCACGACCTGCGCGCTCGCAAGCGAACTTAGGACGACATCCTCGATCTCAAGGTTCAGCGCCTCGACGCAGCGGAGGTGATTGGTGATCCGCGTCTTGATCCCATGGACGATGTGAAAGTCCGCCTCAAGCTGCATTCCCTCGGACTCGAGGGGGTCGATGACGTTCCGGTTGCCGTCCAGATGGTATGCCTGGAGGATCGTGTGCAGGAATATGTTCGGTGGTGGGAGCGCGATCTCCTTGGCGTTGGTCTGCACCATGTTGAGATCCGCCTGCTCAATCTGGCGCGGAGCAGGCAGAGTGTGGGTCCCCCTGTTGTTGAAACTCCGGAGATGGGCCCCGGTGATCGCCACCCAGACGTTGCCGATCTCGACGTTGGTCTTTTCCTCGGCATCGACGATCGCCTCGCGGACGCATTCGGTGACCGTCGCCATGTCGACGATCTCCCCCTTGCGAATCCCTCGCGATGGGGTCTCCCCCACGCCGAGGATGCTGATCTGGTCATCGGCCCTGCTCTCGGCGACGATGACACAGATCTTGGTCGTGCCGATCTCGAGTCCGACAAAGATCTGTTCGCTGGGCATGGCTTGGAGGGATGTCAGCGCTGGGCGCTTTTTTTGGAGGAAACGGGGGTGATCTTGGGAGAACGCGACTCCGGAGTCAGGACAAAGGTGACGGGTGTGTTCCGCTGGATCATGAGGTTAGCCGTCTCCACCTTCCTCCCGGTCTCCTGACAATGGGCGAGCAGCTTGCGAAGGCGTTCCATCTGGCCGGGAAGGTCCCTGGTGCCGAAGGTGAACCGGGCATTGGAGGCATCTGTCACCACGAACGCATAAGGCTTGCCGGCATCGACCGAGCTGATCCGGAAGCTCTCCCCGGGAATTTCCGACAACGCCTCGGTCAGCGCCACGGCGTCCTTGAACCGCTCCTCCCCGATCCTCTTTCCGGAAGTCGGGTCGGGGAGGCCGATGCCGGTCAGCACGGGCAGGTGAAGAAACTCTTCGGAAAGCCGCTTCGGCTGCATGAGCACCCCCTCGCTGTCGCAGAGGAAACTCTTTCCGGGAACAAAGGTCTCCGGGGCGGAACCATTCGCCTGGTCGGCCTCGCCCGGAACGGAAACCAGAAAGAGGGGGACCCTCCGCTTGATCCCGACCTCGATCGTGTCGGGGAGCCGTCGCTCGATGCTCACCGAGCGCACCTCCGGAAGCGCGGAGAGCTTTTTATTCGCCTCGTCGAGATCCAGCAGGAAGAGATTGCTTCCGGGCTTCAGCCCGGTAAGGGCCACCAACTCCTCCTCGGTCATCACGTCACTGAGATGCGTCACGAGATGGCGGAGTGAGTACTCAGCGTTCTTGAAGAAGAATTTTTCGCAGGCCATCCTCACGCCGATGGCCGCAATCGCCAGGAAGATCACCAGGGCGGAGACCTTCCAGAGAAGCCCCCCGAGTTTGGCGCGGCGCTGACGTTTGATGCTGGCCGTGCGGACATTCAGCTCAAGCAGATGCTGGCGCGTCGAGGAACGTCCGGACTTGCGCCGGTTTCCTGTGGTGCGTCGGGTTTTCATGCTCGGCGGTTCTGGCGGTAGCTCAGGCGGATCGGGCGTTCAGTGAGAGTCCCGCTATCCTGCAGCAAAGTTGCGTGAAATCGAGTCCGTAAGCGGCCGCCGCTTTGGGCAGAAGGCTGGTCTCCGTCATCCCGGGAATGGTGTTGATCTCCAGGACGGTGGGCCCTCCCTCCCCCAGCAGCACATCGACGCGGCTGTAGACATTGAGGCCGAGGGCCTTCACCGCCGCCAACGCCACGGCTTGGACAACCTCCGTTTCCGCAGGCGTGAGAGGGGCCGGCACGAGGTACTCGGTGGCACCCTTGGTGTACTTGTTGGTGTAGTCGTAGAATCCCGCGAGCGGCCTGATCTCCACCACCGGAAGGACCTCCTCGCCGAGGAGACCGACGGTGAGTTCGCGGCCCTGGACCAGTTCCTCGACAAGCACCTCGTCGCCGTGCAGGAGGCAATCGGTGATGGCCCCATCGATCGCGGCGGCATCATGGATGAGATGCACGCCGACACTCGATCCCTGGCACGGAGCCTTGATCACGATCGGAAGCGGAAGCGTCGGTCGCCCCCCCTTCCTCAGGATTTCGGAACGGGGCGTCGGCACCCCGGCACGCTGGAGCGCCTGCTTGGTGAGGATCTTGTCAAAGGCGATGCGACTCTCCTCCGTCCCCTCCCCCGTGTAGGGGATGCCCCGTCCATCGAGCAGGGCCTGAAGCCGGCCATCCTCCCCGAATGTCCCGTGGATGAGGTTGAAGACGAGTTCCGTACCGGCCGGAATTTCGACATCGGTGCCGGTCAACTCGATCTCGGAAACCTCGGCACCGGCGGCTCGTAGGGCGGAGGCGACGGACGCACCCGAACGGAGCGAAACATCGCGCTCGGAGCCGGGACCTCCCTTGAGAACGGCCAGTCTGCGGTTGCGGGGTTCGAACGTGGTGGAATCTCTCATGATCATCTTCAGATTTCTTCGTTTCCGGGGTCCTCGCCGATGATGCCGACTTCGGTCTCCAGGTCGATTCCCCGCTCCGAGCGGGCCTTCTCCTTGATCCTCCCGATCAGCGAGAGGATCTCCGTCGCGGTCGCGCCGCCGTCATTGACGATGAAATTCGCATGAACCTCGGAGACCCGGGCGCCTCCGACGGCACTGTTCTTGAGTCCGAGTTCCTCGATCAGCTTCCCCGCGGAGATCCCGCCGGGATTCTTGAAAATGCAACCCGCGCTCGCCGCAATCGGCTGCGTCTCCTTGCGGTGCCTGAACGAAGCGTTGAGCAGGCCGTCGATGGCCTCGGGCACGGAAGGCGACCCCGCCAGCGTGGCCGAGAGGGCGTAATGATCGTGCAGGACGGGAACGTCGCGGTAGCGGATCTCGAGTTCGGCGGTGGTGCGCGAGACGATGTTCCCGTCGCGGTCGGCGAAGCGGACCCTCACCACCTGGTCGAAGGTCTGGATCCCCATTGCCCCGGCATTCATGCGGAGCGCACCACCCAGATTCCCGGGAATCCCGTCCATCCACTCGAATCCCGTCAGACCCGCGTGGCGTGCCACGGCGGCGAGTTGCTTGAGCTTGATGCCGACACCGGCGGTGATCTCGTTCCCGTCGACCGATGACGCTGAGAACGTTCCCCTGCCGAGATGGGCGACCACTCCGGGGAAACCGCCGTCCCGTACGATCAGGTTGGAGCCGCGCCCCATCACCATGAAGGGAATCCCCTCGTCGTGGCAGACACGCACCAGTTCCGCAAACCCCTCCTCTGTCTCAGGCTCGGCCCAGAAGCGGGCGGGCCCTCCGACTCGCATCGTGGTGTGCTTGGAGAGCGGTTCACCGATCCTGATCAGGCCCGCCCCCATCGCCTCGCGCAGCCTCGAACGCAGGGAAAGTTCCGTCGCGAGGAATGTTCCGGCCTCGTGGATGTTCCCGGCTCCGAGCGTCAGGACGAGATCACCCTCCCGCAGTGCGGCGGCGGCGAGTGCGGCGGCGGCTGAGACGGAGGGAGCCTCATGGACGGAGGGATGCCCCGCCTTACGGGCCTCCTCCACGATCGTGCCGGAGCCGATCCCCGGGATCGGCGTCTCGCCCGCGGGATAGATCGGGGCGACATGGACCAGATCGGCGTCGCGGAAGGCTCTCCCGAACTCTTCTCTCAGCGCCGCGGTGCGGGAGTATCGGTGCGGTTGGAAGAGCACGACCAACCGTCCCTCCCCGGAAATCGTGGCGCGGGCCGTGGCAAGAGTGGCGGCGATCTCGGTGGGGTGATGACCGTAGTCGTCAAAGACCCGGAACTCCGCGTCACGGTATTTCAGCTCAAACCTTCGCTTGGCCCCGCGGAAAGACCCGAGCGCCGAGAAAATCTCGCCGAAAGGAACCCCGAGATCCGTGGCCAGAGCGATGACGAGGAGGGCGTTATGGGCGTTGTGGGCGCCGGGAATCCCAAGCGTGACACTCCCGAGAAGGTCGTTACCACGGAAGACCGCGAAACGCGTGGCCAGATCGGCGCTCTCCAACCCTTCGATCCGGTAGCGGCAGTGCACCCCGGTGCCGACGGGAACCGCGCGCTCGTGGGTGGAGCAGACACGCGATGCGCCGGAATCGTCCGACCAGTAATAGACATTCCCGGAAGTCTGCGAGAGGAGCTGCAGGAAGACCGCGTCGATGGCCGCCAGATCGGCGTAATGATCGAGATGCTCCGGCTCGATGTTGAGCACGATGGCATGGCGGGGATGATAATGCACCAGCGTGCCGTCGCTCTCGTCCCCCTCGGCCACCAGATGCATCCCCTCGGAATCCCATCGTGCATTCGTGCCGAGGATGGGGATCTCTGCCCCGACATAGTGGGAAGGCTTGAGACCGCCTGCGCGCAGCACATGGGCTGCCATCGCCGAGGTCGTGGTCTTCCCGTGCATCCCGCAGACGACGATCCCCTGCTTCCCCTCCATGATTGCGGCCAATACCTCCGCCCGCCGGGCCATCGGCTTGCCGAGCGATACCGCGGCGTCATAGGCGAGGTTACCCGGACGGATCGCCGAGGAATAGATCACCAGGTCGGCATCGGCCACCAGCGAAGGCCCGTGCGGCGTCTCGAAGGCGAGCCCCTTCTTTCGCAGGCGCTCCACCTCCTGCGTGTCAGCCTTGTCCGATCCGCTGACGCGGTGCCCCAGTGCCAGGAGAAGAGCGGCGATCCCGCTCATTCCGGAGCCGGCCACGCCGATCAGGTGAATTCTTTTCGGCTCGCTTCCAAGGAGCAGTGGGGAGATCCCGGCGATACCCGCGGGACGGAAGGCGGCGCCCGTGCCGACGCTCATCGGGCGGCCTCCTCGAGCACGGTGGCCACACGCTCCGCGGCCGAACGGGGAAGGACCGAGGCGGCGGCGGCGGCCATCCGTTCCCGGCGACGATCATCCTCGAGCAGGTTCCTGATCAGGAGCGCGAAGGCCTCCGGATCCGCCGTCTTCTCCTCCACCATCTCCGCCGCCCCGGCATCGCGGAATGCCTCGGCGTTGCGGTGCTGGTGCTTGTCGGCGGCAAAGGGGAAGGGGATCAGCACGGAGGGGAGCGCAAACTGGGAGAGTTCCCCCAGACTGGAGGCACCCGCTCGTGAGATGACGAGATCGGCCGCCGAGTAGGCCTCCTCCATCCGGTGATGGAATGCGGCGACATGGGCCTTGATCCCCTCCCTCTGATAGTTGATCGCAGCGAGGCTGTCATCCCGATCCCCGGTGAGATGGATCACCTGGAGGGGATGCCCCGAGGCCGAGCGGAAATCCCGGAGGAAAGGCGCCGCCCGGAAGATGAGCTGGTTGATCCCGGTCGCCCCCTGACTACCGCCCATCACCAGAAGGGTCGGCGCCTCGGGATCGAGCCCGAAGGAGGAGCGGGCCTCCCCCTTGGGCCGGGGGTTGCCAAGATCCTTGCGGACGGGCGTTCCGGTCACGATGCAGTTCCTGCCGGGAAAGGAGGATTCGCATGCCTGCAGGCCGAGGAGGACGCTGTCGGTCCAGCGTGCGGCGAGGCGGTTCGCCCGGCCGGCGATCGCATTGGACTCGTGCAGGAAGCAGGGAATGCGCGAGAGGCGCGCCGCAAGCAGGGGTGCCGCGGAGGTGAACCCACCCATTCCGAGTACGGCGACCGGCTTGTAACGCGAATAGAGCTGGCGGCAGACGCTGAAGCTCTCCCAACCGCGTTTCAGGAAACGGGGGAAGGCGGGCGAGAGGATCGCCGGCATGCCGATGGAGGGGAGCTTTTCCCGGCGGAACTCGGGATGATCGCGCAACGCCACCGTGTCGATCTCCTTTTCGGAGACGAGAAGCAGGACCTCGTGCCCGCGCGCGTGGAGCGTCTCCGCGACGGCGAGGCCCGGGAAGAGATGTCCCCCGGTGCCGCCGCAGGCGATGACGAATTGTTTGGGTACCGCCATGTCTTGGAAAATCAGATGCGGGGCACGGAACGGCCGGCAAGGATGACCTGTCGGTCCGTAACGGGAGCGACCGGGATGCCGATGCGGTGAATGTTGACGAGGATTCCTACCATGAAGAGGGAGACCGCCAGATTGCTGCCGCCGTAACTGATGAAAGGCAGTGGCATTCCCTTGTTCGGAAGCAGCGAGGTGGTCATGCCGATATTGACCGCTGCCTGCAGGGAGATCAACAGGAGGATTCCCATGGCGAGAAGTTTTCCAAAACGGTCCTTGGCGTTGGCCGCGATGAGCCCGCCCGAGAGAATGATCATGATGAAGCCGAAGACGACCAGCCAGGTGAACGGCAGACCCAACTCCTCGCCGATCATCGGGAAAATGAAATCGGTGTGGGCGTAGGGAAGATAGAGCAGTTTCTGACGGCCGTTCCCCAGTCCCAGCCCCTCGTATCCTCCGGAACCGAAGGCGATCAGCGCCTGCCACTGCTGGAGTCCCTTCCCGAGCTTGTCGCCCTCCGGATCGAGGAACGTCGTCATTCTCGCGGCACGCTCCGGGATGAGCATCGCCATCCCCAGCAGGCCCGCGAGTCCCGTCAGGATCGAGCCACCGATGAGCCAGCCGTTCGCCCCCCCGATGAAGCAGACCGCAAGCGTGGTCGCCCCGATCAGCGCGCTCGTTCCGAGATCCACCTCGGCGGCGATGAGCGCCACCAGCATCATCACCACCCCTCCCGGAATCAGAATGCCCTGCATGATTTTCCGTGAATTGGTCTGCGGTCGGGAGAACCACCAGGCGAGGAAAAACACCGCCGCGATCTTGGCGACCTCGCTCGGTTGGAAGGCGGCGATATGAAGATTCAACCAGCGCAGGGATCCGTTGATCCTCATCCCGACATGCGGAACGAAGCAGAGTGCGAGCAGCACGGCGGAGATCCCGTAGACATACGGCCACCAGGATCGCCAACGCTGGTAGTCGACGAGGGCGCCCGTCACGCAGGCACCCGTTCCGATGACGAGCCAGAAACCCTGGCGCTTCACGAAGTAGTAGATGTCCCCGTGACTGTCCTGGGCAAAGGCGCTCGTGCTAAACAGCATCACCACCCCGAGGGCGACCAGTCCCACGACCGAGATCAGCAGGAGGTAGATGCCGCTGCGCTGCATGGTGTCTGGTTGGCCCGGAATCAGTGACGGGATTACTTCGCTCCCTTAGCCGCGGGGGCCGCGGAGGACGCTGAGGCCGGGATCTTGAGCACCTGGCCGATCTGGATTTTCTTCGGATCGGTGATGCCGTTGGCCTTCATGAGCTCCTCCTGGGAGATCTTGAATTTCTTGGCGATCTTCCAAGGGTTGTCGCCCTTCACGACGGTGTAGTCGGTGGTGGCGCCGCCTGCAACGGGAGCCGATGCGGCATCCGTGGCAACAGGGGCGGCAGCGGCGGCCTCGTTTTGCCGACCCGTCACCGCCGTGGCAACAGCAGCCGGCAGCTTGCCGGCGCTCTCGGCGACCTTGCCCGCACCCGATGCAACGCTCGTTGCGGCCTGTGTGACGAGCTTTTCAGGCACCTTGAGCACCTGGCCGACCTGCAGGACGGCATTGCTTCCGAGGCTGTTCACCCGCTCGAGATCGGGAATGGCCACACCGAGCGAGGAGGCGATCCTGGTCATCGTGTCACCGGCACGCACGATATAGGTTTTGGCACCCGCTGCAGAGGCTGGCGCGGCATCGGTCGCAGAGACGGCGGGGGATGGTTCGGTGGTCGTCTGCGCGGTTGCCTTGGAAGCCCCGGTCGCGGCAACGCCGATTCCCGCGGCTTTCTGCAGGGTTCCCTTGGCGCTTGCCAGCAATCCCTTGCCGTTCCCATCGGCCTGCGCAGGTTGTGCGCTCTTCGCATTTACCGGAGTGGTCGGCTTCGCCGTCTTCGGAGCCTCCGCAACCTTGGCCACCAGCGGAGCCTTTCCGCCAGCGGGAGGCTTCTCACCCGATCCACCGCCCGGGGAGGGTTCCTCGTTGCGCGGGGATTCCTTGACCGGCCCCGGAGGGTTCGCTGGTGCGGTTTTCGCCGTTTTGATCGCAGGGGCCTTGCCGGCCTTCATCGAGTTGAAGGCATAGAGACCCCCGACGGCGATCACATGGAGAAGCAGCACCACCAGAAAGGCATGCGACAGCTTCATGTTCGGCTCGGGACCGTAGTCTTCGTATTCCTCCGAGGGGTTCATGGTTGCCGCGCGTGCGCGGAGCCGACGGGTGCGTTTCGGGGTCATCGGGTTCATGGGATGTGTTGGTTGGCGGTGGTGGTGCGATCTGACGGACGGATTGGGATTACTGTTGGTTGGGGAGAGCCCCCGGGAGAGCAAGGACCAGGGAGCGGAACGCCTCCCCGCGGCTGATGTAGTCGCGGAACATGTCGAACGAGGAAGTTCCTGGTGAAAAGAGGACGGTGCTCCCGTGGGTTGCCTTGGAGGCGGCGACGCTGACCGCCTCGTCGAGGGTTTCGGCAATCACCGTCGGGACAGGTGCCCAGTCGCGGGCGATCCGATGCCTCATCTCGCCGATGAGCACGGCAAGGGAGACGCGCTCCCTGACAAGCGGGGCGATCGCCGCGAATTCAAATCCCTTGTTCTTTCCGCCCGCGATCAAGATCAGAGGCCCCTCCACGGAGCGGATCGCCTGCTCCATGGCGTCGAGATTGGTTGCCTTGGAATCGTTGATCCAACGCACCCCTCCACGTTCGGCGATGAATTCGCACCTGTGGGCCGGAGGGGCGTAGTCGCCGATCGAGGAGGCCATCCGCCCGGGATCCGCACCCAGAGCGATTCCCGCACCGAATGCCGCCATCAGGTTGGCCGCATTGTGCGGCCCCCGGAGCCCCGTTGTCTCGAGATCGAGCAGGAGCTTCCCGCGATGCATGATCATTCGGCCATTTTCCAGGGTGATGTCGGCGGTTGGATCGGTGCTGCTGAAGCTGATCCTTTGCGCCTTGATCCCGGGCCGTTCCTCTCCGGCGAGCACGATGGCCCAATCCTCCTCCGTCTGGTTCATGAAGATCCTCATCTTCGCCTCGCGGTATTCCTTCATCGAGGGATACCGGTCGAGGTGGTTGGGACTGAGGTTGAGCCAGAGCGCGACCTTGGGGCGGAAGGTTCGGATCGTCTCCAACTGGAAGGAACTGACCTCCGCCACGAAGACATCCAGTTTTTCCTCCTCCAGAAGCAGTTCCGACATCGGCGTGCCGATATTCCCGCAGGCGGCGGACCGCAGTCCCGCCCCGCCAAGCATGCGCGCCGTCAACTCCGTGGTGGTCGTCTTGCCGTTGGTACCCGTGATCGCGACGACCGGCACCGTTGTCAGCGTGAAGGCCAGTTCCAACTCCCCGATGAGCGGGGTTCCCTTGGAGGTCGCGTTGGTGACCAGCGGCACGCTCTCCTCGATTCCCGGACTCAGGATGGCCAGGTTATGGCGGACGGGGTCATGCTCCGCCCCGGGGCCCGTGATGACGGTGATTCCCTCCTCACGGAGCTTGGCGGCGCGTTCCCTCAGGAGTTCCGAATCCCCGGTGTCGAGCGCAGTCACCTCCGCTCCGCAACGCCGCAGCAGGCGCGCCGCGGCCATGCCGCTGCGTCCCAGGCCGAGGACCACGGTCCTGCGGCCGGCGTAGGGATTGGATTCGGTGATCATGGGGCGGGTGGAAAAATCAGCGGAGCTTGAGCGTGGCGATGCCGAGCAAGCCGAAGACGATCGCCATGATCCAGAAGCGGACGGTGACCGTGTTCTCCTTCCAACCGGAGAGCTCGAAGTGGTGATGCAGGGGCGACATCTTGAAGATCCTCCTGCCGGTCAGCTTGAAGCTCGCCACCTGAAGGATCACCGAGAGGGCCTCGGCGACAAAGACGCCTCCAACGATCGCAAGTAGCAGTTCCTGCTTGCAGCAGATCGCAAGCACGCCCAGAAGTCCGCCGATCGCAAGCGATCCGGTGTCACCCATGAATACTTTCGCGGGGTGGCAGTTCCACCAGAGAAATCCGAGCGCCGCACCCGCGAGCGCGAGACTCACGACGGCAAGCTCACCCGAGAAACCGTAGTATGGAATCTGAAGGTAGGCGGCCGTCTTGTAGTTGCCGGCCAGGTAGGTGAAGACTCCGAAGCAGGCCCCCGCCATGACGGTGCAACCCGAGGCCAGTCCGTCGAGTCCGTCCGTAAGATTCACCGCATTGGAGGCTCCCACGATGACGATGATGTAGAAGAGGTAAGTCCATCCGCCCAAGTTGATCAGGGGCCCCTTCAAAAAGGGAATGTAGAGTTCCTGAGCCTGCTTGGAGAGCGTGGGGGAGGAGAGGAAAAACATCGTGATGCCAAGCGCCAGCAGGCACTGGAGCGCGAACTTTAGCCGGCTACTGATCCCGTCGGAGCTCTTTTTCGCGACCTTGAGCCAGTCGTCGTAGAAGCCGATCCCGCCCAGCACGAGGACGGTGACCAGGCAGATCCAGACAAAGGGATTGTCAGGTCTCGCCCAGAGGAGTGTCGAGACGATGACCGCCCCGATTAGCAGGATGCCCCCCATGGTCGGCGTTCCCTTCTTCCCACCGTGCAGTTCATTGAGACGGTGAACCTCCTCGGCGCTGCGGATCGGCTGGCCCAGCTTCATCTTCACAAGATGACGGATCAGTTTGTCCCCGAAGAGCAGGCAGAGAAGGAAGGAGGAGAGCCCCGCGCAAAGCGCCCGGAAGGAGATGTACTGGAATACATTCAGCGCTTTGGTCACCGTGAATCCTTGGAGCAGGTCACCAAGTTGGGAGAGGTAGTAGAGCATGAGGAATTCAGTCGAGTTGTTGGAGAATCTGTTCCAGGCGCGCACTCCGGCTCGCCTTTAGCAGGACAAGATCACCCGGTTGGATCATCCCGGAGAGCATTTCCGCGGCCGCCGCATGATCGGCGACAGTCCGAGCATCGTCGTGTCCCGCCGCCTTCGCGGCCTCGGCCATCGCGGAGGCCTCCTCTCCCACACAGATCAGCGTTTGAACGGTCTCGGCGGCCTTCCTTCCCACACGCTCGTATCCGGCCGCGGCATGGGGACCAAGTTCACCCATCCTGCCGAGAACGGCGATTTTCCTGCCGTTGACCGGCACGGCGCCCAGAGTCTCCAGAGCCGCGACCATCGACTCGGGATTGGCGTTGTAGGTGTCGTCGAGGATCGTCGCCCCCTTCCGCGAGAGACGGGTCAGCCTTCCTCCGGTCAACTCCGTTCTTTCAAGCGCGGCGGCGCAGAGTTCCAAGGGGATTCCGCAGAGCACTCCGGCGGCGACGGCCAGAAGGGCATTGCAGACCATGTGGCGTCCCGGAACGGGGAGGCTTGCCTCCGTACGCCCGAATTCCCCCTCGATGACGAACCGGCTTCCTTCCAGACCTGGCTTGAGATCGACCGCGCGCAGATCACCCTCGCCGATGCCGACCGCCAGGACACGGCCGGCCGTTCTCCCACGCAACTCTGCGGCGAAATCATCATGGGCGGGAATGATTCCGAAACCGGAAGCCGTCACCTTTTCCAGCAGATCGCCCTTCTCGCGGGCAATCTCCTCGCGGTTGCCTAGATGCTCGATGTGGGCGGTGCCGATGCCGGTGATGATCCCGATGTCGGGACGCGCCAGTCCGGCCAGCGGGGAGATCTCCCCGCGGTGATTCATGCCTATTTCCCAGACCGCGGCCTGGTCTTCCCGGTCGGCATCAAGGATCGAGAGGGGAAGACCGATGTGGTTGTTGAGATTCCCCTTGGTGGCCGTGACGCGGAGCATCGAGCGAAGGACGGCGGCCGTCATGTCCTTCACGGAGGTTTTCCCGCTGCTGCCGGTCACCACCACGCTGCGGAGCGTGAGTTGCGAACGCCGGGCAGCCGCCAGAAGAGTCATCCCCGCGAGGGCATCGGGTGTCGTGAGGATTCCGAAGGAGGAGGGGAGTCCCGTCGGCGGCTCGTCGTCGCAGAGAGCCCCGGCCGCACCTTTGGACGCCGCCTCCGCAAGGAAGGCGTTCCCGTCGAAGTTCCCGCCGCGAAGCGCCACGTAGAGATCCCCCGGGCGGATTTCGCGAGTGTCCTTGCAGACGCGAAGAGCCTGGGCCGAGGGGTCGCCCGCCATCAGCGTGGCGCCGCTCATTTCAGCGATCTTGGAAAGGGTGATTGGATTCATCTCAGCGGATTTCAAGGTGGTCCTTGCGGGCCATCTCACGTGCGGTGACCTTCACGTCGTCGAAGGGATGCCTTCCGGTCGCGGTCTCCTGGTAGTTCTCGTGACCTTTTCCCGCCACGAGGATGAAATCCCCGGGACCCGCCAGTTCCACGGCACGCCTGATCGCGCTCTCGCGGTCGACGTAGATCTCGTGCCCCGACCCGCGCAGTCCTTTTTCCGTTTCACGGAGAATCGCCATCGGATCCTCGCTGCGAGGATTGTCGGAGGTGACGATGACCTTGTCGGAGTTCTGCTCCGCGGCGGCCGCCATGAGTGGGCGCTTCGAATGATCGCGGTCACCGCCGCAACCGAAAACGGTGATGATCCTTGCCGGTGAGAGTTGCCGGAGTGAACGGAGCACGTTTTCGAGGGCATCGGGCGTGTGCGCGTAGTCGACGAAGGCCTGGAAGTTCCTCTTTCCGGGAACGCGTTCGAGGCGTCCGGGAACCTGCGGGATCGTCGCTGCCGCCGCGATCGCGCGCCGCAACTCCACCCCCATGGAGGAGACGGCGGCCAACGCTGCCAGCGTATTGTAGACATTGAACAGGCCGATGAGCGGTGTCCTGACCAGATAACTTCTCCCCTTTGCATCAAGCCGGAAAGTCGTTCCGGTCGCCGCATGCTGTATATTGCTTGCCCGGAATGCGCAGTTGCTTCCCTGTCCGTAGGTGATGACGGGCACCGAGGAACCGATCCTGTCGAGCAGACGCCTCCCGTAGCGGTCGTCGGAATTCACGATTGCCCGGCCCTTTTTCCCTGTCTGCGCGGCCAGCATCGAGAAGAGGATCGCCTTCGCATCGAAGTACTCATCCATCGTCCCGTGATAGTCGAGATGATCCTGGGTGAGGTTGGTGAAGATCGCGGCGTCGAATTCGACCACCCTCACCCGGTTCTGCACAAGGGCATGGCTTGAGACCTCCAGAGAGGCCGCCTTGAACCCGCCGTCCCTCATCACGGCCAGCATCCGCTGCAAGTCGATCGACTCAGGAGTCGTCCGCGAGGCGGGCTCGACCACTCCGGGGAGGACATACTCGATCGTTCCCACAAGCCCGCAGGCACGGCCCGCCGCATCGCAGAGATGTCGGATGATCCAGGCGGTGGTGGTCTTCCCGTTGGTCCCGGTGACACCTGCCACGGCGAGCGAGGAGGAGGGATTCCCGTGGAATGCGGCGGCCAGATCGGCCATGGCCGCCCGTGCGGAGGCAACCCTCACCACGGGCAGTCCGGAGCCCGAGACATCCTCCTCGGAGAACACGGCAAGGGCACCGCGACGTTCCGCCTCTGCTGTGAACCGTGTTCCGTTTTCCTTTGTGCCGGGAAGCGCGAAGAAAAGCTCCCCCGGTTGTACGAAGCGCGAATCGCACGAGATGCCCGTGACGGTACCGGCCGGCTTTCCGCTCACGGAAACGACCTCCGTATTCCGGATCAGGGAGTCGAAGGAGTGTCCGGAAATATCGATGGCGTTCTTCATGGCTTTTCCGGGGAGATGGCTGACTGGGCGACGCTCGTACCCGAGCTCAAAAGGTCGAGATAACGCGCAGCCCTTCCGCAGATCTTGGAGAAGACGGGGGCGGCAACCAGGCCGCCGTAGTTTGCCGAGGCCCCGATCGAGGCATCATCCACGATCACCAGTCCCATGAGGCGGGGATTCTCCAAAGGCATGTATCCGGCAAAGGAAACGATGAAGCGTCCGTCGAGATAACCGCCCCGGGGGCTTATCTTCTGGGCGGTGCCGGTCTTTCCGGCCACGGTGAAACCTTCAACGCGCGCAAGCGGCGCGGTTCCCTGCTGGCTGACTACCTTTTCCAGCGCGCTGCTGACGAATTCGGAGGTCTTCCCGGAAACAACCTCTCGGACCGGCTCTGTTTCCCGGACCGCGCTCCCCTCCCCCTTGCTCAGCACGAGGCGGGGTTTCATGAGTTTTCCGCCGTTGGCGATCACCGACATTCCCATGACCATCTGGATCGGCGTCACGGCGACCGACTGGCCGTAGGCCATGCGTGTCTTGGTGAGCATGTCCCAGCGGTGCGGCGGTTGCACAAGCCCCGTGATCTCCCCGTGCAGCGGGATCCCGGTCTTTTCGCCGAACCCGAATCGGCGGACATACCCGTAGTAATCGGCATCCTTCATCCGGAGCGACATCTTGGCGGAGCCGATGTTGGAGGAATACTGGAGGATCTCGGCCACGCTCATGTCCCCGGCCTTGTGGTGGTCCTTGATCGTCTTCCCTCCGTACTGGAAGAGCCCGTTCTCACAGTAGATGCGGCTCTTTTCATCAACGATCTTCTCGTTCAGGGCCGCCGCCGCCACCACGATCTTGAAGGTGGATCCCGGCTCGTACATGTCGGTGATCGCACGGTTGCGCATCTGCTCGGGCTTGGCCTCGTTGAACTTGTTCGGGTCGAAATTCGGCCTGCAGGCCATCGCGAGGATCTCGCCGGTCGCCGGATCCGCCAGGATCGCCGTCGCAGAGACGGGACGGAGTTCCTTGTAGGCCACGTCGATCTCATGCTCGACGATCGCCTGCAACCCCATGTCAATTGTCAGTCGGATGTCGGATCCGTGCTCGGGAAGCTGCTCCTGTCCCCGGTAGACGACGATCTCGCGCCCCTTGCGGTCATGCTCGATGAGACGGAAGCCCTCGTGACCCGCCAGTTCGGTATCGAACACCTTCTCGATCCCGTCGATCCCTTTCCCCGAGCGGTCCGAAAATCCAAGGATGTGGCAGAGCATCTCGCCGTTGGGATAGCTGCGGATGGATCCCTCCTCGAGATAGACCCCGCGAAGCTTCGCCTGTTCCATCGCCCGAATCATGTCCTGAGCCTTCTCCTCGCTGACCTCCTTGCGGATGACGACATAGGGATCCTTCGTGGAGAATTTCTCCTCAAGCTCATTTTCCGACATCCCGAGGAAGGGGGCGGCAACCTTGGCAAGGGCCTTCGGATCCTTGATGTGCGTGCCGTCCGCGGTCACCGTGCGGACTGGGATGTTCACGGCAAGTTCCTCGCCGTTGCGGTCCAGGATCCTTCCTCGACGTGCCGTGATGACTTTCCGGATGGAATGCTTCTCAGCCGCTATTTCCGAGAAATGATCGTGCTGAAGCACCTGGAGATTGATCAACCTCCAGGCGAATCCCGTGAAGATCAGGACCAGCAGGATGCAGACCAGAAAAATGCGGAGGGAGACCCCATTCACCGTTTCAGAACGCGCTGGGGAACCCCGGGTCCGAACCTTGTGTCCGAATCACGCGAGGCCGTGCGTAGTACCCCGTCAGCTTCCGCAGTGGCCGGAGGCGTCACACGGGCGATCGCCGTGTCACGGATCGCCTCCAAGCGGATATACCCCTCGTCGAGACGGCGTTGCAACGCGCCCCGCGATGTCATCGCCGTGATCCTGGCCTGGAGCGCCGCGGTCTTGGCCTCCGTCTCGCGGATTTCAGCCTCCAGATTCCGGGACTGGTTGCCGACGGCGTGCTGTTGGTTTTTCAGGTAGACGAAAAAGAGTCCGGCCAGTCCGAGAAAGCAGACGAGCATGATGAGGCGAGCGAGGAAATCGACCTCGATCGCATTGGTGGCGCGGCGGCGGTTCCCCTTCATCGCGCACCTCCTTCCGCGGTATCAGGGAGCTCGCAACGGCGCTCCACGACCCGGAGACGGGCGCTGCGGGAGCGGGGATTGGACGCCAACTCGGCGGGAGAAGCCGTGACCGAACGGGGTGTCACGGCATCGAAGAGTCGATCGGGATTCGGGCGCGGCGCCGGCCAGGTCGGATCGTCGACTTCGGCCACCGAATGGCGGCGGAAGAAATGCTTCACGATCCGGTCCTCAAGGGAATGGAAAGTGATCACGGCCAGGCGCCCGCCGGGAGCGAGCAGCGAGGCAAAGGCGGGTAGCGCCCGCTCGAGCGAGCCGATCTCGTCATTGACCGCTATCCGCAGGGCCTGGAAGACCCTGGTGGCGGGATGACGCGGTCCGCTGCGGCCGGCGGCAATGAGCCCGGCCAACTCCGCGGTGGTGTCGAAAGGCTTCTTCTCGCGGGCGCGGACAATGCGGGCGGCGAAGTGGATGGCGCGTGGTTCATCCCCGTATTCACGGAAGATCCGGGCCAGCTCCGCAGCCGGAAGCGTGTTGACCAGATCCGCCGCCGTGGCACCGCTCCTTCCCATCCTCATATCGAGTGGTCCCTCACGCTGAAAGGAAAACCCGCGCTCCGCGGTGTCGAGTTGATGCGAGGAAACGCCGAGATCGAGCAGGATCCCGTCAACCCGGGAAATGCCCATCGCGGCAAGGGCCGCCGGTGCCTCCGCGTAATTCCCCTCGAGGGCCACGAACGATTCCCCGTGCGGGGCCAGCAGGGCACGCGCATAGGCGAGCGCCTCGGGATCACGGTCGAAAGCGATAACCCGCGCCCCGCCCTTCAGCAGCAAGCCGCTGTGGCCTCCCCCCCCCAGGGTCCCATCGATGATGGTACGGCCGGGAGCGGGGCGCAGGAATTCGACGACCTCCGCGGCCAGGACTGACTCGTGGCGGAAGGAGGTGCTCATGGAAATCGGGAAGGAAGGGAATGTCGGGGTGCCTAGGTCGTGATGGGCCCGGAGGAATCTGTTGCGTCGGCGGTTGAGTTGAAGGCGTGTCATCGCGTCACGGCATCGTTAGAGACCGATCATGTCGGCGACCTTGCGGTAGGAATCCGACTCGGCGGCGCTGACCGCGGCCCAGCGCTTGGCATTCCAGATCTCGAAACGGCTGCGTCCGCCCACCAGGACGACATCCCCCTCGAGCTTGAGGGCCCCGCACTGCTCCTCGGGGAGAAGCACGCGCCCGTTGCTGTCGGCGCCGACCGCCCTGGCCTGGCAGTAGAATTGACGGATCGCCTTGCGCTGCATGTCGGAGGGAATGCCGCTCTGCTTGATGCTCGTCTCGATCGAGTCAAACTCCTCGGGCGGCATCACCATGAGGAAATCACCCGAGGGATGGGGGATGGCGTGGAACTCGTCCGGCCCGCCGTTCAACCACGCAGCCGGAATCGTGACACGATTCTTCGCATCCATGGACCTCTCGAAAGTCCCGGCGTAGCTGATCGGTTTCTGGGTGGTTTTGGACATGGTTCAAGCAGTGGGAAGAAAAGCCACTTTTCTCCACTACGCCCCACTTTTTCCCACCAAACTAAAAAAGGGTCAACACCAAAAAGGAGAAAGTTTCGTGTTTTTTTCTCTCACCCGACCTCGGTCTGGATTTCATGCGGGAGAAATTGACCTGCAAATCTTGAAAAACGCTTCCTAAAAAATTCTGCCGCAGTTGATATTTGTGCAGTAAATCCGCCCTTTTTTTGCACGGATCGAATCCTAACTTCAAAAAATTCCCCTGAGTTTTTTCCCAACTTGTTCACAGACCTTTGGCCACCCACCAAATCCCTTCAACCCGAACTCCGAAGGTGAAAGAGATATCTGGGAACAAATCCCTTGATTCTTCAACAATCAGTGGCCGGTCATTCAACTTCAACTCTGCTCGTTGGATTCCCCTATACGCCTAGAGTCTAAACACCTAGTGCCTTCATCCGCCCGCCCAACAGCCCAACAGCCCTTCAGTCAAAGGATGAATTATGAAGGATGAGGGATGAAAGGGAATCCTCCCGATCGGAACCTTCCGCCTTCAAGTTTCAGGTTTTCGCCTTTCGCCTTTCGCCTCAGCTTTTCCTCGCCGCCCACCACTCCTTGAACTGTACGAGGGCACGACTGCGGTGGCTCATGGTGTGCTTCACCTCGCTGGAGAGCTCTCCGAATGTCTCGGCGTATCCCAAGGGCATGAAGATCGGGTCGTAGCCGAAGCCCCCCTCACCCCTCACCTCGGTGGCAAGAATCCCCTCCACGGTTCCATCAAAGACCGCCATGGTGACACCGTTCTCGGCGACAGCCAGGACACAACGGAAGCGTGCCGTGCGCTGCTCATGGGGCACTCCCGACATCCTCTCAAGGACCAGTGAGGTGTTGGCCTCGTCGATGCATCCGGGACCCGCATACCGAGCAGAATAGACCCCCGGCTGCTTGCCAAGTGCATCGACTTCTAGTCCGGAGTCATCAGCCAGAACAATGCCCCTCACATGAAGGGAAATCCCCTCGGCCTTGAGCTTGGAATTCTCCTCGAAAGTGGTTCCCGTCTCCTCGATCTCTGGCAGATTCCCCGCCTCGGTGGCATCAGTGACAAGCACCCCCTCCCCCAGCATGGTCTGGATTTCGCGGGTCTTGTGCCTGTTGCGGGTGGCTAGCAGAAGCTTAGGGAGCTTGGCGGGAGCGGTGTTTTCGGTTTCCATGGACAACTTACCAGTTCGAACGAGATGTCCCTTACCCGCAAGCACTATCCTTTTCCTGAATTCGAGCCCCGCTGGCAGAAGCATTGGCTCGAGACGAATGCCTTCCGCGCCGCCAATCCCGGCGACCCCGGGTTCGACCCCAAGGCGAAAAAGTTCTACGTGCTCGACATGTTCCCCTACCCGAGCGGCGACGGACTCCATGTCGGCCATGTCGAGGGATACACAGCCACGGACATCCTGGCCCGTTATCACCGGCTTAAGGGGGATAATGTCCTCCACCCGATGGGATGGGACGCCTTCGGCCTGCCGGCCGAGCAGTACGCGATCAAGACCGGCCAGCATCCGCGCGTCACCACCCAGCGGAATATCGACAACTTCCGCACCCAGCTCCAGTCGATCGGATTCAGCTACGACTGGTCGCGCGAGATCAGCACGACCGATCCCGACTACTTCCGCTGGACCCAGTGGATCTTCCTCCAACTCTACGGCGCCTGGGTGAATCCGGCGACCAACAAGGCGGAACCGATCGCCACCTACAAGGGAAACGACCCCGACAGCGTCAGGCTCGCCTTTGTTTCGGAGGTGCCGGTGAACTGGTGCCCCGGACTGGGAACCGTGCTGGCCAACGAGGAGGTCGTCGACGGCAAGAGCGAGGTGGGAGGCTTCTCCGTGGAGCGCCGACCGATGCGCCAGTGGATGCTTCGCATCACCGCCTACACGGAGCGTCTGATCGCCGATCTCGACGGTCTGGACTGGCCCGACTCGATCAAGCTCCTCCAGCGTAACTGGATTGGCCGCAGCGAGGGGGCCGAGGTGCACTTCGGCCTCGAAGGATTCGAGGAGACCGTCACGGTCTTCACCACCCGACCCGACACTCTCTTCGGCGCCACCTACCTGGTGCTGGCACCCGAGCATGAGCTTGTGGAAAAGATCACCGCGGCCACCCGGCGCGAAGCGGTCGAGGCCTACAGGAAAGAGTGCAACTCCAAGAGCGATCTCGAGCGGACCGATCTGGCAAAGACAAAGAGCGGCGTGCCGCTCGGCATCTCCGCGATCAATCCGGTCAACGGCGAGAGGATCCCGGTCTGGATCGCCGACTATGTCCTGACCGGATATGGTACCGGGGCCATCATGGCGGTTCCCGCCCACGATGAGCGGGACCATGAGTTCGCTACGGCCTTCAACCTGCCGATCCGCGAGGTCGTCAGTCCCGATGAACCCCAAAGCGAAAAGGATCAGGGCTGCTTCCCGGGAGAGGGCACCGCAATCAACTCCCCCGCCATCGAAGGACTCCGCACGCCCGAGGCGAAGCACAAGATGATCGCCTGGCTTGAGGAGAAAGGCGTCGGCCGCGGCACCATCACCTACAAACTCCGCGACTGGCTCTTCTCGCGCCAGCGTTACTGGGGAGAACCCTTCCCCATCGTCTGGGAGAACGGCGCCCACCGCCCCCTCCCGGAAAACGAGCTCCCGGTGGAGCCTCCCGCAATGGAGGACTTCAAGCCGACCGGCACGGCCGAGCCTCCCCTCTCCAAGGCGACCGAGTGGGTTCGCTATTCCGAGACAGCCAGGCGCGAGCTCAACACGATGCCGCAATGGGCCGGATCCTGCTGGTACTACCTGCGCTTCTGCGACCCGAAGAACAGCGGGCGCTTCATCGGCAAGGAGGCCGAGCAATACTGGATGGGTGATGCGGGGAAACCGGGCGGGGTGGATCTCTATGTCGGGGGCACCGAACACGCCGTGCTCCACCTCCTCTATGCGCGCTTCTGGCACAAGGTTCTCTTCGATCTCGGCCATCTCACCACACCCGAGCCGTTCCAGCGCCTGGTGAACCAAGGCCTCATCCTGGGGGATGACGGGGTGAAGATGTCCAAGAGCCGCGGCAACGTGGTCAATCCCGATTCCGTGATTGCCGAGTACGGAGCCGACTCCCTGCGTCTCTACGAGATGTTCATGGGCCCGCTCGAGCACGGAAAGCCTTGGAGCATGACCGGCGTGGAGGGGGTCTACCGCTTCCTGGCCCGCGTCTGGCGCATGGCCATGAACGAGGATCAGGAAGGGAACTGGATCCTCTCCGGGGACCTTGCGGAGCAGGAGTTGACCAATACCCAGCGCAGGGTGGTGCACGCTACCATCAAGAAGGTGACCGAGGATATCGAGGCGCTCAGTTTCAACACGGCGATCTCCCAGATGATGATCTTCACGAACGAGTTCACCTCGGCTAAGCCACGTCCCGTGGAGGCGCTCCGTCTCTTCCTGCCGCTACTCAGTCCCTTCGCCCCGCACTTGGTCGAGGAACTATGGATGCACCTCGGCAGAAAGTTTCCGGGATTCGAGGGGCTTGCCTCGCAGGCCAAGTGGCCCGCTTGGAACGAGGAATATCTCGTCGTCGATGAGATCTCCTATGCGGTCCAGATCAATGGAAAGGTTCGTGGACACCTCACCGCGCCGGCATCCTCCGACAAGGAAAGCGTGGAGAAGGCCGCCTTCGCCGATCCCGCCCTGGCCCCTCATCTTGAGGGCAAGGAGGTGAAGAAAGTGATTGTCGTTCCCGGCCGTCTTGTGAACATCGTCGTTGCAGGCTAATTCCTCTTCCTTCCCATGAAACATCTCCCTCTTCTCGCAACCCTCGCGCTTCTCGCATTTCCGACATTCCTGCAGGCTCAGGTGGATTCACCGCTTGAAGGGCAGATGAAGATCCTCGCCCGCGGGATGCGACAACTCGCCCAGCAGGTGGCCGATCCCGCCAAACAGCAGGAGAACATCCTCCTTCTCGAAGCCCTGAAGAAAGCGGTGACAGATTCCAAAACCCTCGAGCCGCGGAAGACCGCCTCCATCCCCGCCGACAAGCGTGAAAACTTCCTGTCCGACTACAGGCAAGAACTCGATGAACTCTCAGTCGCGTTCGATCAGGTCGAAGAGGCCGTGAAAGCAGGTCAGTACGACAAGGCCAAGTCTCTGCTAGCCAACGTGAACTCGATCAAGAAAGAGGGCCACGGGAAATTCAAGGTAGACTGAGGTGTCAGCAAGTCAGTCTTTTAGGCTGAAGACTGAAGACTGAAGACTGTTAGGAATTGAGATTGGAAATCAGGAATCCAGGTGGGAATCAAAGCCCCTGTTTTCCTGATTTCCGATGATCATCCCTCCGATGATCAAACCTTCAGGATACTCCGAAGATCTGCGGGCATGCGTCCCTCGTAGAGGGCGCGTCCTATGATGGCTCCGTGGATACCGGGAACGGTCGCAAGTTGACGGATATCCTCGGGACCGGAGACGCCGCCGCTGGCGATCAGGTCGCACGGAACCGCCGCAGCCATCTCGCGCATGGCGGCAAGGTTCGGTCCCTGAAGCATCCCGTCTGTCGCGATATCTGTGTAGATGATCGTGCGGATCCCGGCATTCACCGCTTCGCGGGCAAGATCGAGCGCCGTGAGTTCCATGGTCTCGACCCATCCCTTCACGGCCACCTTGCCCTCCTTGGCATCGATGCCAACTGCAAGACGGGAGGGACCGAAGGCTCCCGCCGCCTCGGCAAGGAATCCGGGTTCGGCCGCCTTGGTGCCGATGATCACCCGATGAACCCCGGTGGAGAGGCCGGCCTCGATTGATCCGGAGTCGCGCATCCCGCCACCCAGTTCGCACGGAACCGAGACGGCTTTGGTGATCGCGCGGATGACATCGAGGTTGCGGCTTTTTCCCTCGAAGGCCGCATCCAGATCGACGAGATGAATCCAGTCGGCGCCGGCAGCCTCCCATTGAAGGGCTATCGCCACGGGATCATTGCTGTAGACGGTTTTCTTGGCGGCCAGTCCCCGCTCGAGGCGGACGACCTGACCATCCATGAGATCAATGGCGGGATAGAGCAACATGGTGGGAAATAAAAAGTGAAAGGTGAAAGGTAAAAGGCTGACTACAGGGATGTGATGAAGTTCCGGAGCATGGAGAGACCGAGTGCCTGGCTCTTCTCGGGGTGGAACTGGACGGCGCTCAGGTTTCCACGGCTGACGCTGGATGCGAACTCGACACCATAATCGCAGGTCGAGGTGATCACCGAGGCATCTTCGGGCACCGGGTAGTAGGAGTGGACAAAATAGAAGTCGGGGTTCTCTCCAAGCCCTTTCATCAGCCGATCCGAGGGGGCGGTGATATGAAGTTGGTTCCAACCCATGTGGGGGATCTTGAGTCCGGCGGCCTTCGGAAAATGGATAACCTTGCCCTTGAGGGCACCAAGCCCCTCCACTCCGGGAGATTCTTCGCTCGACTGGAAGAGCAGTTGGTATCCTAGGCAGATCCCGAGGTAGGGGCGGTCCGCCACGAGCCATTCGCGGAGAAAATCCCAGAGCCCGACCTCACGCAACTGGCGGGCGCAGTCGCCGAAGGACCCGACGCCGGGCACGACAAGCGCATCGCACTTGGCCGCCTCGTCGGGACTATGCACAAGAACACATGTTCCGCCGGCATGCTCGAGGGCACGCCGGACGCTACGAAGGTTTCCGCTGCCGTAATCGACAAGTCCGAGGAGCGGAGAGGAACTCACAGCACTCCCTTGGTGCTGGGGATTCCCTTCACGCGCTCATCGCGGGAGACAGCGACATCAAGGGCGCGTCCGAGCGCCTTGAAGATCGCCTCGGCCATGTGATGGGCATCCCTGCCTGCCAGAATGGAGACATGCAGGGTAAGCCCTGCCTGGACAGCGACGGCACGCAGGAACTCCTCCACGAGCTGGAAGGGGAAGAGTCCGATCGCCTCGACGCCGCGGGGAGCCTCGTAAGCCAGGAAGGGGCGGCCGCTGCAATCGACGACGACCCGAGCCAGAGCCTCATCCATCGGGACATAGGCATGGCCGTAACGGCGGATTCCCGCCTTGTCACCAAGTGCCTTGGCAAGAGCCTGCCCCAAGGTGATACCGACATCCTCCACCGTGTGGTGGTAATCGACCTCGATATCCCCTTTGGCAAGCACCGTCAGGTCGAGCAGACCATGGCGGGCAAAGAGCGTGAGCATGTGGTCAAAAAACGGGATGCCCGTGCGAATGTCAGGGGTTCCCGCCCCATCCAGGGAGAGGGTCAGCTTGATGTCGGTCTCGCCGGTCTTGCGATCGACTGTGGCGGTGCGGGCGGGCTTAGTCATGGTTTTGAAGAGGATGGTGATGGAGTTGGAACCTGTTTCTTGGCGGTCTCAGCTTGGGCCTTGAGCGATAGATCCACCTGCTCCTTGAGTTTGGCGTTCTCTATGTTGGCAGGCCAGAGTTTTTGGGAAAGCGTCAGCTGTTCCTGTGCTTCCTTAGGTTTACCCTCGGCCAGAAGGCGAGATGCTTCCTTGGATGCCGCGATCCCCTCCCTCATGGGTGTTTTCTGTAGTTGGATGAGACGAGTCTTTTCGGCGGTGACCAATTCCTGAAGAGCGTCCAGCGCTTCCCTGTTGTTCTGGAACACCGGAAAAAATTTCGACCCATCGGCCGACGCTACAGCTATCGCCTTCTTGGCGAGAGCCGCATCCTTTTCCACGGCATCCTTGAGTTCCTTGGCCTGATCGGCCCGCGCATTGGCCAGGGTTTTCTGACGGCGTTTTTCGAAAATGTCGAAGTTTGCGTTGGCCAGACCGATCCTCCCCTGAAGCAAATTGATCTCATTTAACGCGGCATCAACGGCATCGGGAATCACATCCGAAGCGGGATATTTCTTTTCAAGCAGTTCATAGGACTTCAATGCACCAACCAGATCCCTGGCCTGCATTTGGTCCTTCATCTCGGCAAATTGGATTTTCGCCCCAAACTGATAGGGATCCTCCTCGATCTTGGCGGCCTCGATCCAGGTGCCGTCGATCCGCCGATCCCCCTGTCGCAGTCGCGCACGCTCGGCCTCGAGGGAACGAAGATCCTCTCGTAGTTCCGTGAGATGGCGGGAATAGGGATACTGTTTGAGGTATTCGGGGATTTTCTTCTCGATCAACTGGTCATGGAAGGAGGTGTCGAGAATCGTCTGCGGTGTCGCCAGACTTCCGAGATCCTGGAAGGCCTTTTCATCGGGAGGTGTCACCGAGATCATCGCGATCTCATCCTTGGCAACGAGTTTCTGGTCCTTGATCGTCGCGGTGACAAAATACTCGATGAGCACCCCATCGGGGCCGTCATTGATAACATCCCCGTTCAGAACCTTACCATCCTTCAGGCTGATACTGTCCGCCATCACCGAGAGAACCGGGCAGAGTAGGAGCGCCGGCAGCAATGTCATTCCGACTTTCATAAATCGTAAAAATTATCCATTTCGGGGGATATTGCCACCCTGTGATTTTATTTTTTTGGCAACATGGTGAAACAATTCCTGACCCGATCAGGTAGCGTATCCATCCCCTGCCGCCAAGTTATTCAAGCGATGATCAATCGATGAATCGCTTCTCAATGCCCTCGTAGGCGTCGATCCGGCGGTCTCGCAGGAAGGGCCAGTGTGTACGCTGAGTGTCCATGAAGCGGCGGTCGAGGTCGACGACAAGGACCGTCTCCTTGTCGGTCGGAGCCTCCGCGATGATCATCCCGTTGGGAGCAGCAACGAAAGTGCCCCCCCAGAACTCAAGCCCGTCGCCACCCGCGGGTGCCTCGTGCCCAATGCGGTTCACCCCGCAGACATAGCAACCGTTGGCGAGCGCATGGGCCCGCTGGGCGAGTTGCCAGGCAACTTTCTGGTTCTCTCCGTACTGTTTTTTCTCAGAGGGATGCCAACCGATCGCCGTGGGGTAGAAGAGCACCTCGGAACCCTGAAGCGCCGTGAGGCGAGCCGCCTCCGGATACCACTGATCCCAGCAGATGAGCACGCCGAGATCGCCCACACTGGTCTTCCAGTTGCGAAAACCGAGGTCGCCCGGCGTGAAGTAGAACTTCTCGTAGAAGAGAGGGTCGTCCGGGATGTGCATCTTGCGGTACTTGCCCAGGTAGGTTCCGTCCGACTCGATGACCGCGGTGGTGTTGTGATAGAGGCCGGGAGCCCGTCGCTCGAAGAGCGAGGCGATGATAACTACACCAAGCTCCTTCGCCAGCTTGCCGAGGGACTTCGTGGTCGGTCCGGGAATCGGCTCCGCCAGCTTGAAGTATCCGTGATCCTCGCTCTGGCAGAAATATTGGCTGAGAAAAAGTTCGGGAAGGCAGACCACCGTCGCTTTCTTCTTCGCCGCCTCCCGGATCAGGCGCTCTGCGGTGATCAGGTTCTCAGCGGCCGATGAGACACAACGCATCTGAACGAGGCCTACGCGCAGGATGTCGCTACCGGAAGTGGAAGCGTTGGAGGCTTTCCATTTCACCTTGGAAGAGGATTTAAGAACCGATTTCAACGACTTGGGTGTTTTGGCTTTCTTTGGCACCCCTCCCTGCTACCCAATAGAAGCCTTATGAAAAAGACACTTTTCGCCCTTTCCGCAACTCTCTCCATGGCCCCCGGTATTTCCGGAGCCGCAAACCCGGCCGACGCCCCCAAGGATATCCGTATCGTCATGAAGACATCCAAGGGTGACATCCACGCCACGCTCTTCGCCACCAAGGCCCCAATCACTGTCGCCAACTTCCTCAATCTCTCCCGCCGAGGCTTCTACGATGGCGTCACCTTTCACCGCGTCATCCCCGACTTCATGATCCAGGGCGGCGATCCCACCGGCACCGGTATGGGCGGCCCCGGCTACAAGTTCGCCGACGAATTCGCCCCCGGCCTCAAGCACGACCGCCCCGGTCTCTTCTCCATGGCCAACGCGGGCCCCGGCACCAACGGCAGCCAGTTCTTCGTGACCCATGTCCCGACTCCCTGGCTCGACGGCAAGCATGCCATCTTCGGCGCCGTTGACAGCGCGAAGGATCAGGACATCGTCAACGCCATCAGGCAGGGTGACAAGATCACCGGCGTCGAGATTGTCGACTCCCCCGAAACCCTATTCGCCGCCCAATCCGCTCAGATCGCCGCCTGGAACAAAGTCCTCGGGAAGTAAGCGCCATAGGCTGAAGACTGAAGTCTTTTAGGCTATTAGAGCGTTTTTGATTCATCTCTAGAAATTCACAAAAAGGGCGTTGGCTCAGAAATGAGTCCAACGCCCTTTTTTCGGAAAAAATTGGGAAGAATTTGGGGGGCAGGGCCGTTTGAAGTTTATCCCAGATTGCGCAGTAGAGCGGTGTTGACAGGTTGGAACGGTTCACCCGGATGGTGAGTCCCGGAAGGGTTAAAAGCGTTACACCGTTAAAAGGTTACAAGGGGCTGAAGTCCGAGGCCGAATTGAACTGATGCAGGCATCTTTTGACGACGTTTTCCTGACATTCCGCTCCCAAATCTCAGTTCAGGATCTCACGGATCCACGTTTTAACATTTTCACTTTTTAACTCTTTTAACGCCGCCTCTCATGATCTCGGGAATTCCCAATGCAAATTCCGGGTTTATTTCAAGTATCAGCTTTTCAGGGTTTCAGATTTCAGCTTTTTGAATTCCCCTTCCCCCTCCGACTATTTCTTTCCCGGAATGTTCTGAGGAAGCCACTGCAGCCAGTCTTTTCTGGGAGCATCATAGAGATCGTAGAGGTGCCCCTCCTTGATGCCACCGCCCGCGGCGGCACCCTCCGGGGTGGCAAACTCGATGCCGCCGAGAGCCCGTGACTCGAGGGCCGAAGCCTGGACATTGAGCTGGATCAGACCGCCGGAGATCCTCACCCCGCCCGCGTTCCAGAAGCGGGTGTTCTCACGGAGCAGGGAAGCGTACTCGCGCTTGATGGATGCGGTCAGGTTGACCCCTCCGCCCCCCTTGGCCAGTTCCTTGCGGGTGATCTTGCCCACGCGCACACCTCGGTACAGGACGGGAGTCCCTGCGCTGATCTTGGTGGCCGGTGAGCGGAGCGTCACCTCGAAGCCCCCCTGCTCATATTCGATCATGTCGGCATCCTCCTGGTTCGTTCCAGCAAAGCGGTCGGCCACCGCCCCTCCCGGACCCGGAATGCAGTCGATGTAGATGCCGCTGACGATAGTCTCCAGACCGCTCACCTTCTGGAGTTCAAACAGGGGCTTGATGATGGAAAAGACAGATCCCTTGCGGCGCAGCGACTCATACCCGGCCTGCAGTCTGGCGGTGACGAGCACTTTTCCCTGGGAAGCGGTCACCTTCTCCACCAGTCCGACCGGCACCCCGAGGTAACGGAGTTGGGTCATCCCTTCGCGGATCCCTTGGGCATTTTTGAACTCGAGGACAAAGGGATCAGAAACGGCGAGCGCGGACTCCTTGTTGGCCAAGAGCGCGAACTGGCATCCCTCGGCCACGGGAGCGCCATGATCCGCTTCAAAATAATCCACGGCGATTCCGCCCAGCAGGAAGTTCTTCAACGAATCGACATCGATCTCGAAGATCCCTGATCCCATCTTCATTGTGAACGGGGGGAGGATCCAGAAGCGGGCATTCGAGCGGATGAGTGCGGCGTAGCGTTTCGCCACGGAGACGTCCAGATACGGGATTCCCTGCTCGTCGATCCCTTTCTTGCGAACGGCCCCCACGGTGATGCCGCGGTATGTCACCTCGGATCCGCGCTCCACAAAAGGATTCCTGGTGGATGTCAGCCTGATCGTGAGGGGATCCCCCTCAAGCGGGTCGAGGGGTACCTCGTCGCTTCCCACGAAATAATAAGCCGGTTGGCCGCTTCCCTTCTTGGCCTGCAGGGAGTTCCCCTCGATGAGGGACTGGATGCCGGAAGGCTTCGCAAGGTTGAAGACCGGCTGGTCGATCCAGAAGACAGTCCCCTCCCGGGCCAGGTCCTCCGCGTATTTCTTGAGCCTCACTTTGACCAAGGCCTTGTCGAGGCTCTTGTCGAGCTGAACCCCGGTCACCCTTCCCGCAACTACTCCGCGGTAGATGAGAAGCGTCTTCTCGGGCTTCATCCCCGGAGCCGAGTCAAACTGCACGTAGACCGTGGGCCCATCCTCCCGCCAGTTCCTGTAAAACATCACGCTTGCCGCAAAGGCCGCCATGAGAGGGAAAAGCCAGACCCACGAGAGACGGAATCCGCGCCGGGGGGCGATGACGCCGTGATCTTCGGGGTTGCTGGAGCTTTTGTTCGTCATGTTCAAGTTGTTGGAGTCTCCCAGATCAGGCGCGGCTTGTAAATTTCCGCCGCAAGCAGGCAACTCACCATCACGATGCAGAAGAAGATCGCCCCCGGTTCCGCAGTGACACTGGCGAGCGCCCCAAGCTGACCCACCGCCGCCAGAACCGAGAGCAGGAAAATATCGATCATCGACCAACTGCCGATGCGGTGGACGATGGCGTGCAGGGAGTTCCTGCGGGCACGGTGCCTGTCGGTGCCGTGAAGGAAAAGGATCCAGCCAAGCGTGGCGAGCTTCAGGAAGGGAACGACGAAGCTTGCCAGAAAGACAACCCCGGCGATGAGCGGAAGGTTCGAGTCCCACAGTTCCCTGACCCCTCCGAGCACGGTGAGGGGCTCCGACTTCCCGACGATGGTCATCGTCATCACCGGGAGGACATTGGAGGGGATGTAGAGCAGGGCGCCGGTGACAACGAGGGCACGGGCGATCTCCAGACGGAAGCGGTCGGACATCTTCAAGCGGCCACCCCCATGTTTTCCAACCGCGCCTTCACCAGCCTCCGGTTGAATGTCTGCTGTGCAAACAGGGAGAAGAGGGCGACGCCAAGGACCCATCGGGCGCCGAACTCCCATTCCACCGCGCCGAGCATCCGGAGCTTCACAACCGAGACCACGGTCGCGATCGAATAGACCGGCATCAGGTTGAATGGCTCGGCAAGCTCAGAAACCCTTAACGCCACCGGGATCCAGGGAAAGGGGATCTTCAGACAGCAGGCCGTGGAGACATAGGCCACGGAGCCGAGATGCAGCGCCGGCGCGAGGATCCCGGCCAGAAAAACCAGAACCGCTATGGGCCAGTATCCCTGATTGATGAGTTCCTCCACCCCAGTGATGATGTGCTCCGACTGGACCCTGCCGGCAACGTCGAAACTCAGGACGGGGTTGGTATTGGCCAGCAGGAGCGCGAAGAGTCCCGCGATCGAGAGAGCCATTGAGGGTTGCAGGGTCTTCTTGCCGATGTGTTCCAGAACTGTCGTGCCACACCGGGAACAACGCAGTTCCTGACCCGCCGCGGGTTCCCGCTCCAGGCACGGAGCCTCGCAGTTGGGGCAGGCAATCCACCGCGCATCGGAAACCATCCCTTCCATGGGGGAACAGCGGCTCAAGAAGTCCGGGCGTCAAGCAGGGCGACCTTACCAAGTCTCCTGAGATGGCGAGGCTCCTGGCTGTATCGGGAATTGAGAAAGGTCTCCACCAGATCCCAAGCGACGCAGGCCCCGACGGTGCGACCGCCCATGCATAGGATGTTCATGTGATCGTCCTCCACTCCCTGCTTGGCTGAAAAATGATCATGGATCAGGCAGGCCCTCACACCCTCGGTCTTGTTCGCGCAGACCGAGGCCCCCACCCCGCTGCCGCAGATGGCAATGCCGCGCTCCACGTCACCTGCAACAACAGCCTTGGCAAGCGGAGTGACGTAATCGGGATAATCGTCGTCAGGGGTCAGGCTGTGTGCGCCGAAGTCGACGACCTCGTGGCCAGCCGCCTTGAGTTGGGCAACAAGCTCTTCCTTGAGTTCAAAACCGCCGTGATCAGTCGCAAGTCCTACGCGCATGGGATAAACTCTAGTTTTCCCGCGCCCCAAGACAAGGGGGAAGCGTTGCACTCAGATCGGACTGAGGCGCGGAGCGGAGGCACGCTCGATTCCCCGGATGTATTTGGGCGTCCACCAGATGAAGGCGTAGCGCATGGCAAAAAGGCCCACCAGGATCCCGACAAGACGATCCCGGATCACGGTAAACTCGGTGGTGGCATGCGGGTCCTGGGCGATGAGCATCACCACGGCAACACCCATCTGCACGCCGATGTAGGAATATTTCACCCGCCCCATGCAGACCCAGGCGCTGATCCCGGTTCCGAGAGCCATGATGAGCAGGACTCCCATGAGATTGTCCATGTGGGGGATCAGGAATATGGCAAGGAATCCCATCAGCCCTCCGATCGAGGCGCCGATGATGCGAAGCCGCTGCTTGAAGACCTGCGAATCGACATTGTTCATGGCTGAGACGGCGCAGGTGATCATGCAGGTATGGATGCCGCTCCAGTCGGTCATGCTGGCAAACATGTAGCAGGCCATGGTCGCAATAGTCGCCCTGGTGGCGAATTCCGCGTCGGTGAAATCTTTCCTTTCAGCCGGGGCGGGCGCCTCGGGCATTTTTTTTGACGGAACTCCGCGCCCCTCCCCCTTGGAATCGAGGCAGGCCTCGGCATCCATCAACTCCTTCATGGCTTCGGCCAGTCGTGCATTGCCGAAGGAATGGGCGTTGGGAATTTCGCCATCCTCATTTTGCGCGCGATGCCACTCCTCCCCTTGCAATAGACGCTTCCTGAGCCGATCCAGGTGCCTTGAAACGTGATGCCAATCAGCCCGGTCGGAGGCACTGGGTGGAATGGAGAGATCCCCCTCGAAGGCAACCCTGTCGATCTCACCGAGTGCCGAGACGATCCGGGTGCAATTTTCCCTCTGTAGAGGGGTCAGGCCTCCGAACTTCTGGATCATTTTGGCCTGATCCAAAGCAACACCCGTGTTTACCCCGAGCTCGAGCGGGGAGAGTTGTCCCACGGCTCTTTTCAGGCAATGGATCTCGATGCGGTCGAGGCCCCTCCGTACTTGTGACCTGAGCAGATCCAGAGCGCTGGGTGCGCCGAAAAAATACTCAACCAGGAACGATCCCATGATGGCTAGTCCTATGGCACACCAGAGCCATCCCAGTTGACTGATGAGATAATTGGGATTGGGATCCTGATCGAAGCTGAAACAGAAGACCGCCGCGAAGATGATCGGTAGCATGAAGATGAGGTTCACCTTCGGGAGCCTGCTCATGAAATAAAAGTTGATCCAGAACATGCCCCCCCAGAGGAGAACCCTGAGCCAGTTGATATTCCACGAGAGGTAGGCGATCCCGAAAATCCAGAGGGACGAAAAGATCAGGGAAACAATCGCAAGGACGGCAACATAACGGGTCATCATTTTGTTCCTCTGGAGAAAGACGAAGACCATGAGGACGCCCAGATCCGCCATGGGATTCCGGAATGTCAGGACAACGATCCAAATGAGAAGACAGGCGCTGACCATTCTCATCGTCCCGCCTAACCGATCAGGCATCGGCCTCAGCTCCTCCAGGAGCTGGCGGAGGAATTTCAAGACATCCACGCCCCCTATTCCCACCATGCCCCCCACACTCTTGAGGGGCACACTTCCGGAGGATGATCCCATGGGACTCAACGACCCGTGTGGACAGTCGCGGCGGCCGTGGTTCCGACGCGAAGGATTTCCGGCGGGACGTCATCGGCAAGTTTGATCCTGACCGGGAAGCGCTGTTCCAGTTGCACCCAATCCAGCGCCTGGGGGATGACCGGAAGAATGCTCTTCTGCAGGGCCTGGGGGGTGGCTCCCCATCCGATGCTCTCCACCGTTCCCTTGAAGAATTTTCCCGCGGCGGTTTTTAACTCTACGGTCGCGGGATCGCCCGCCTTCATCTTCTGGATCTGGCCCTCCCGGTACGGCTCGCAGACCCACCAGGAATGGATGTCGATCAGGGTGAAGACCTGCTGCCCTTCGGAGGCAAACGCTCCCCGGGAAATCGACATCTGCGAGATCAGGGCATCGAAGGGGGCCTTCACGGTGCAGTACTTCAGGTTCAGCTCCGCCTGGGCGAGATTCGCGGCGGCGGCGTCACGCTTGGCCTGCGCCTCGGCGATGCTGAGCACGGAGGATTGGGCCGAGAGCAACTGCGCCTGCGCGGCGGCGACCCCCGCTTGGGCGGACTGCATCGTGTTCTTGGCATCGCTCACGTCCTGGGCACTGGCATAGTGCTTCGCCAGCAGCGGGGCGATGCGGTCGTAATTGTCCTTGGCCGTGGCCAGCTTGGCCTGCGCCTGATCGAGCGAGGCCTGCGCCGCCTTCGCCTGATCCTCCTGCGCGGCGATCTGCAATCCGGCGTTCTTGAGGGCGCCCTCGGCCATGGCCAGGTTGGCTTTTGCCGACTGCACGGAGATCTCGTAGGGAGCCGGATCAATCTCGAAAAGAAGGTCCCCCCTGTGGACGAGTTGGTTATCCTTGATCGGCAGAGTCTTGATGGGACCGGAGACACGCGGGGCGATCCCGATCATGTCGGCCACGAGCACGCCGTTGTTGCAGCGGGGATTGCGGGAGTTCCATGCGGAGGTGATGACCGAGGCGACGATCGCCAGGATCACGAATCCCCACCCGATCACGGCACCCAGCAGCGCCTTCCGGGGATGCTGCGCCGCGGGATCCTCGGCCAGTCCGGTGGGGTTGGATTGTTCTTGGGTGGTCATGGCGTTCAATGGGTGAAAAAGATCAGGTAGATCAGAAGGGTGAAGAAGACCAACAGCGCGGGATAACCGATCGAGCGGGGACGGATCCATCCGTCAATGCCGACCCTGATGAGGATGAGGCGAACGATCGCGGCGAGAAACCATCCGATCAGAATGGCGAGCAACCACGCGGGGAAATAAGCCCCCCCGATTTCCTGGATACAGGAGCAGCCCGGCAACGCAAAGAGAGATCCCACGGGCAGCAAAAGATGAGGGCTCCTTTTCATGGAGCCAAAACGTAAGGAGATAAAGGAATGACCAGCAAGGGTAATCGGATCTCGACAGCACAAACGGATCTTATTTAGCTCATTTTTTGATGAAAAACACGCGGCTCTTCCTGACTGCATGCATGGTCTGCCTCCCCGTCCTTGCGGCATCGGAAGCCCGCGCCAAGGATCCGGCGAATTCCGTTTCGGTTCCGGCCTCCAAGGACACCCAGACAAAGATTCCCTCCTCCGCGGAGATGAGCAGCCAGATGGAGCAGTTTGCGAAACTCCATGACAGGAACTTCGTCGATCCCAACAAAGCCTACACTCTTCCCGAGCTCGTCGATCTCGCCCAGCGACACAATCCCTCCACCCGGATTTCATGGGAGAACGCCGTCCAGGCCGCCGCCTCGACCGGAATGACCGAGGCCCAGTTCTATCCGATGCTGACCGTGCAGAGCAGCTACGGCGGAGGCTTCTGGACCCAGGATCTCACCGGCGCCAGAAGCCAGTCCGGCATCGCCGTTCCGGTCAATTTCAATGACCAAGCCAGTGGTAACTACAGCAACCTGAGCGCGGGGGTCAACCTGCGCTACACCCTTTTTGACTTCGGCCAGCGCATCGCCAACACGAAGGCGGCCAAGCGCACCCAGACAGCCTCCAACCTCTCCTTCAACACCACCCACCAGCAGGTCACCTTCCAGGTGACCAAGGCCTACTACAGCCTGGAGACCGACCGGAGGCTCATCGAATCGGCCGAGATCTCCGCGAAATCGGCCGATCAGGTGCTGGAGGCGATTCAGGGCAAATACGACCAGGGATTGATTACCGAGCCAGTTCTCCTCCAGGCAAAACAGTCCAAGGCCCAGTCCGATTTCGACCTGATCAACGCCCGCTCCAACTGGGAGGTGGACCGCCTCAATCTCATCGAGGTGATCGGGGCCCGGCCCGAATGCGGCCTCAGGGTGGCACCCTATGATTTCTCCAAAATGGGGAGACGCCTTCAGGAACCCCTCGATCACTTCGTGCAGTCGGCGCTTGCCAAAAAACCGGACCTGTTGGCCAAGGTTGCCCAGGCCCAGGCGGCGGAACAGAACCTCCGCTCCGCCAAGGCCAATCCCCTTCCCAAGTTTTCACTCAAGGGCACCCAGAGCTTCCAGCAATTCAACACAACCCTCACCGGTGCCGAGATCCGGGATGTCGGCCTCCAGTTCCAGAACTACGGCGGCTCCGTGAACGTGGAATGGCCGGCCTTCGACGGCGGCATCGACAGGAACAAGATCAAACAGGCCGAATCCTCCTGGCGCGCCGCCAACGACGCGATCATCCAGGCCCGCGATCACGCGATCGCCGAGGTGTGGCGCTCCTACACCAACGCCAAGACGGCGATCGACCGCAGGGAATCGGCCGAGCAGTTGGTGGCGGCCAGCAAGGCCTCTTACGATGCGCTCTTCGAGAGCTTCAACCTCGGGCGTACCTCGATCCAGGACGTCCTGACAGCCCGCAGCTCGCTGGCGCAGGCGATGGCGCTCCACGCCAAGTCCGACGAGGCGATCGCGGCAAGCCTGGCGACCCTCACCTACTCGAGCGGTCAACTCTGACCGAGCATTTAAAACCCGGAAACCTGCCCACAAGATGAACTCCCAGCAAATCGCGCTGCTCACCTTCGCCCTGATCTTCGGGGCTGCATTGACCGGGTTTGTGATCCAAAGACTTCTCCCCCCGCAACATCTCTCCGATCAATCCAAGGGGGCCGTCCATCTGGGTGCCGCTCTCATAGGCACCCTCGCGGCGCTCATCCTGGGCCTCCTGGTCTCCTCCAGCAAGGGAACCTATGACCAGGCAGGGGGCCTCCTCAAACAAATGTGCGCGACTTACGAGCACGCGGATCGCTTGCTGGCCAACTACGGGGTGGAGGCCGCGCCGATCAGGGAGCAGCTGCGGCACTCGGCTGAAAAAATGATCTGGATCATCTGGCCCGAAGAGACAGTGCAGGGCGAGGTAGCCGGGCTTCCCGATAGGGTCGCCACCAAGATGGACCTTGAGGGCGTTTACAACCGGACCTCCCTCCTCAAGCCGGGCAATGCGAACCAAGCGCATCTTCAGAACGATGCCATTCGCCTGATGGACGACATCATCCAAAAACGCTGGATGCTCGAGGAAGTGGTGCTCGGGGGCGGAATCTCATTCGTCCTCCTGGTGATCCCTGTTCTCTTCATCGCTTTCATCATGCTAACCTACGCGGTGTACGCGCCGAGGAATACCACCGTCACCTTCGTGCTCTTCTGCTACGCCGCCTGCATCGCCATCGCCGTTTTCCTGATCAGCGAGCTCTCCTCGCCGCTTAAGGGAACGCTCAAGGTCTCGAGCCGCCCGGTTCACATCGCCCTGGATGAGATGGGCAAACAGTGATCCCGTAAATTGCCAGAGGGACGGTGTGACGGGCGGTCTGTTGGGGAACCGCTGATGAAATCCCCCGTGGAAATTGCCACGGAGGTTATTCCTGACTAGGGTCTGCGGATGCAACGCCGCTGGATCCTCCCCTCCTCCCCGGATGAGGCGGGCATTAGGCTTCTGTCCTCCGAACTCGGGATCCCGGCAGTGGTGGCCACCCTGCTTGCGGCCCGGGGATTTTCGACCTCCGAAGAGGCGACCCTCTTCCTCGACCCGCGTCTCGCCACGCTGAGGCCTCCCGAGGAAATCCCCGGCATCCGCCCAGCCGCCGAGCGTTTGATCAATGCCGTGGCTTCCGGAGAGAGGATCACCCTCTACGGCGACTACGATGTCGACGGTGTCTCCTCCCTCACGATCCTCTGCCGCTACCTGCGTGCCGCCGGAGGCATCGTGGAGTGCTTCATTCCCGACCGGGCCGCCGAGGGATACGGACTGAGCGCCGCCGGCGTGACGCGGTGCCTCAAGGAGACATCCCCTTCCCTCGTGGTCGCCGTGGATTGCGGAACCAACTCGCGCGCCGAAGCGATGCATCTCCGGAAGGCCGGATGCGATCTGGTCATCCTCGATCATCATGAACCCGATGCGGAAAACGCCTCGGGAGTGTGCGACGCCCTTGTGAACCCCAAGCTGGGGGCCGACTTCCACTATCTCTGCAGTGCCGGAATCGTCTTCAAGCTCTGCCATGCCATGCAGAAAGCCCACCCCGTTGAGGGGCTGGATCTGAGGGAATATCTCGATCTCGTGGCGGTCGGAACCGTTGCCGATATCGTCCCATTGCTCGGGGAGAACCGCATCTTGGTCCGAGCCGGACTCCGCCAACTGGAGCGCTCCCGCTGGCCCGGACTTCATGCACTGCTGCATGTCTCCGGTGCCACCTCCCCCTACGATCCCTCGGATATCGGCTTCAAGATCGGTCCCCGGATCAATGCGGCGGGCCGCCTCGGAAGCGCCACCGAGGCCCTCTCCCTCCTGCTGACGGATCGCCCGGAGGAGGCCGGTCGGATCGCCGCGCATCTGGACAACCAGAACCGTGAACGTCAGGCCGTCGAGCGTGATGTCACGCACCAGGCCGAGGAGTGGGTCGGAGCGCACTTCGACCCCGAACGCCATGCCTCGATCGTGGCGGGAATGCGCGACTGGCATCAGGGGGTGGTCGGCATCGTCGCCTCGCGTGTCTCGAGGCGCTGGCACCGGCCGACCCTGATCATCGGCTTTGACGGGAATGGAGCAGGCAAGGGAAGCGGCCGCAGCATCGAGGGACTCCCTCTCGTCGAGGCGCTCGGGCGATGCTCGGGACTGCTGGATGCCTTCGGCGGCCACGATATGGCTGCGGGCCTCAGTCTTCAGGAATCGCGTCTCGAAGAGCTACGGGAACGCTTCGAGGCGGCCACCCGGGAACTCATCAGCGAAGAGGATCTGGTGCCGCGGCTTCACCTCGATGCGGAACTCGACCTCGGCCTTGCCGATGAAGAGTGGCTCGGCACGCAGGAACGCCTCGCACCATTCGGCACCTCCAATGCCCAACCGCTCCTCTTTTCACGCGGTGTCTCCCCATCCGCGCCTCCGAAGGTGCTCAAGGAGAAGCACCTGAGACTGGAACTCCGCAGTGCGGGCCGCCGGGCCCAGGCGATCTGGTTCAATGCCTCCCTCGACTCCCTTCCGCGCCCCCCATGGGATGTCGCCTACACCGTGAACCGCAACACCTGGCAGGGTCGCGACGAGGCACAGATCCAGATCATTGCAGTGCGAAGTTCCGTTGCGGATGCGGCATGAGGAACAGCTTGCGAATTCGTGAAGCCGAAAAAAATCAGGAACTCAGGAAATCAAGAATAGAGCGGAAATTACCAATCTTATACCCAGTTCCTTTCCTGACTTCCTGATTTCCTGATGAATAATTCCCAGGTTGGTGATTCCGCAAAAAATCAGGAGTGTTCCACAGCAAAGAAGATTCCCTCTTCAAAAACAGCGAAGAAACAAAAAAAGATTTCTCCCGCGAACCCACCCCATGATCCGGCCACCCCACTTGAGCAACTAGGCTGGATCAGGCGTCCGCAACTCACGGCACTCGGTAATTTGGGCATCACCACGCTGCGCGGTTTGCTGGAGCATTACCCCAGGCGGCACGAGGATCGGAGACGCTTCGATCATTTTCCGGACTCGGAAAGCGATCGATCCTTCTGCCTCAGCGGAGTGGTCGGAAAGACGGTCTTTCGTCGTTTCGGAAGAATGCGCAGCTTTGAGGCCGAGATCGAGGAAACACCCGGTTCCGCGCTTTCCCCGAGAATCACACTGCGGTGGTTCAATCTCTTCCATGTCCAAAAGACGGTCGTTTCAGGAAGCCGCCTGATCGTCCATGGGAAGGTCCGCCTGCGCGGGAAACGCCTCATGATGGAGCATCCGGAGTTCGAGCTCGTCACAGAGGAGGACAGGCAGAGCATCCACCTTGACCGTATCGTCCCGGTTCATCCCGCCGGCGAAGGAATCAGTGTCCGGGTCATGCGGGGAGTGATCCACCGGGCGCTTACCGAGACTGACTGGAAAGGCTGGACAGATCCCCTGCCGCAGAGGCAGTCGGACTGGTCGCAGGCTCTCAGGAACATTCATTTTCCGTCGGAACCAGAAGAGTTGGAGCCGGCCCGCAGGGAACTCGCCCTCCGGGAACTTCTCGGCGTGCAGACCTTGGTGACCGCGCGACGGAACGAGGCGCGCCGACCGAGGGGCAAAGCGAAAAACCCGCAGGGAACCCTCCTCGGGAATTTCCTGAAAAACCTCCCCTTCCGCCTCACCGGGGCGCAGCGGCGGTCCGTGGAGGGGATCCGCTCCGACATGGCGAAGCCTCACCGGATGCACCGCCTCCTGCAGGGTGATGTTGGCTCGGGTAAAACCGTGGTGGCAGCCTCGGCGATGCTGCTGGCGATCGAGTCGGGACACCGTGCCGTCCTGATGGCCCCCACCCAGATCCTGGCGGAGCAGCATTTCCGGAATTTCTCCGCCTGGCTGGCTCCCCTTGGGATCAGCGTCGATCTTCTGACGGGAGCCCGAAAGGGGGGAAAGCACTCGCTCCTTGTGGAGAAAGGAAATGCCTCGGCGATCATCGGAACCCACGCCCTTCTCCATGACGCGGAGGCAATGGCCGAAGCCGGCCTGGTCGTCATCGACGAGCAGCATAAGTTCGGCGTCCTCCAGCGAACACGCCTCGCCTCCTCGGCATCGGCTCCGGATGTCCTAGTTATGACGGCGACACCGATTCCGAGGACCCTTGCCCTCACGATTTACGGAGATCTCGATCTCTCGATCCTGGACGAGCGACCGCCGGGCAGGGGACGGCTCCGCACCGCCGCCAGAACCATCGCCAAGCTTCCGGAGATCATCGCCTACCTGAGGGAAGAGTTGGCCAAGGGACGACAGGCCTACGTGGTCTATCCCCTCATCGAGGAATCGGAAAAATTCGCAGCAAAGGCCGCTGAGGCCGAGATCGACGCCTGGATGGAACGAATGGCCCCATTCCCCTGCTCGCTGCTCCACGGACGCATGGGAGCCGGGGAAAAGGAAGCCGTCATGGAATCCTTCCGCACCGGCAGGACCAAGGTCCTTGTCACCACCTCCGTGATCGAAGTCGGCGTCGATGTCCCCAATGCCACGTTCCTGCTGGTGGAGAACGCCGAACGCTTCGGTCTCGCCCAACTGCACCAACTCCGCGGCCGCATCGGGCGCGGCGAGCACACCTCAACCTGCGTCCTGATCGAGGGAAGCGGTAATCCCGAGGCCATGGAACGCCTGCGGATTCTGGAGGCGAGCAATGATGGCTTCGTGATCGCCGAGGAGGACCTGCGCCTGCGCGGCTCGGGCAACATCCTCGGAACCGAGCAGAGCGGCCTCCCTCCCCTCAGGATCGCCGATCTCTACCGTGACGCCGACCTCATCGCGGTCGCTTCCGGGGAGGCCGGGCGGATCCTCCGCGAGGACCCCTCCCTCTCCCGCCAGGAGCACTCCGCTCTCAGGCACCTCATGGCCCTCCATGCAGGGCGTCTCAAGGAAACCGGTGGATGACGAGAACTCTCCATTGTGCCGCAGGGCCCGTTGTGCGTATGATACAACACCAGTGATGGAAACGGCGGGGTAGCCAAGTGGTAAGGCCGGGCTCTGCAAAAGCCCCATGCGACGGTTCGATTCCGTCCCCCGCCTCCATACTCTAGAGCCTCATAAACACAGGATCTAGAGGTAGCGGACACCAAAACGGACACCAAAACGGACACCAAAAAAACCGTTTTGGGGCTAGTCACCGAGTGCGGGTGGTGACTCGCCCACTACTCGGTAACAACCCGGGGATCGGCTCGTTCAACATCGCGATTGCCCCAATCGCATGAAAAAACGTTACCGACTCATCCGCCGGGGAACCCGTGGAGGAACCTACTACTGCGTCGACACGCAGAACGGCACGAGGACAAGCCTTGGCAAAATCAGCTCCGACGAAGCCGAGCAGATCGTTCAGCACAAGAACACGGCTATCCGCCAGCCGATGCTCAATCTGCAAATCGCCAGGGCCTACCTGGCAGGCAGCGACTCCGGTGTAACAACTCGCACGTGGGGTAATGCCCTTCAGTCCCACCTCGAAATGAAGGCAGGGGCCAACCTCAAACGCTGGACCACGTTTTCCAAGGACAAGGCCATCAAGCCCCTGCTGCCCAAGATCCTCATCGAAACTCAGCCCGAGGAACTTCTCAACTGCGTTAAAAACGGAACGGTTTCCACCAACATCTTCCTCCGGCGACTCCACAACTTCTGCCTCGATATGGGATGGATCGCCTGGCCGATCATGCCGAAGCGCCAATGGCCGGTGATCCGCTTCAAGGAAAAGCGTGGCATCACCCTTGAGGAACACACACGCATCGTCGAGCGGGAGCACAATCCCGAACGCAAAGCCTTCTACAAAATGGCCTGGCATCTCGGGGCCTCCCAGTCCGACCTGGCCAGCCTGAAGGCCGAAGACGTCGACTGGGATAACCAAGTCATCACCTTCTTCCGCATGAAGACCAAGTGGAGGAGCGTACAGCCCACTCAGATCCGATTCGGCAAAGAGGTCGAAGCAATCCTCAAAGACCTGCCCAAAGTGGGACTTCTCTTCCCCTACCTAGCCACCGTACGGGCCGGAGACCGGGCCACCGAGTTCAAGCAGCGTTGCGACGGACTCGGCATCAAAGGGATCTCAATGCACTCCTACCGCTATGGCTGGGCGGAACGCGCTCAGGTTGCCGGATACCCTGAGCGCTTCGCCCAGACGGCACTCGGCCATAACAGCAAGGCTGTCCATCGTGCCTACGCACGCAGGGCGCAGGTCACACTCCCCCCCTTGGAAGAATACGAGGCGAAGATCATCCCCTTCAGCTCACCCAAAAACGAATCCGCAGCCGGATAAAGATGAGCTATTGCCCCGATTCATCACCCTCCGCCCCTGCGATGCGTTTGCGGGAGTTGGCGCCCTTTCATCAACAGTTCGACCGATACAAAACTCGTCCGTTTCGTCTGTTTTGTTTATTGCGTTTGTTTCGTTTGTGTGAAAACTCTTTTTCTATGAGCAGAAATACAAAATCCCTCCGTGCGCCTTCCTCCCGCTTGACTCCAGAGGACATCGATTTGGCAACTCAATCCCGAAACGTTTTTTCCCGTCATACTGATCGCTCGGGGACAATGAAATTTGTTTTCCAAGAACGGAAAGGCTCCGAAGCAGTGGTAATCCCCAAAACAGCCGCCCGCCTTTTTCACACGATTCTGGTTCATCTTTCTGAAGGAGAAATGGTCTCCGTGACGACCCAGCAGCGTGAGATTTCTTCCCAACAAGGTGCAAATCTTCTCAATGTCTCGCGTCCATACTTCGTTAAACTGCTTGATACCGGGAAGATTCCACATCGGAAGGTGGGCTCCCACAGACGAGTTTATGCCAAGGATGTTCTTCGCTACAAAAAAGTACTTGAAGCCGCACGAGTCCGATCCCTAAACGAACTCACGAAGCAGGCTCAAGAACTGGGTATGGGGTACTAGTGGTGAGCAAGATTGTTGCAGTCTACGACGCTTGCGTCCTGTATCCCGCTCCTTTGCGGGATCTCCTCATGCGCCTTGCCACCAAAGATTTAATTCAAGCGAAGTGGACTGATATGATTCACGAAGAGTGGATCAGGAATGTTCTTTCAAATCGTCCAGATCTCAAAAGATCGCAGCTAGAGCGTACTCGCAAGCTCATGAACGAGCACACGAGGGATAGTTTGGTTATCGGCTTCGAGCGCCTCATCCCCACCTTGAATCTTCCAGATCAGGACGATTGTCATGTTTTGGCAGCTGCCATCCACTCAGGAGCCACGACCATCGTGACCTTTAACCTGGAAGATTTCCCTGATCGAATTCTCAAAACGAAGGGGATCAAAGCTCAGCATCCTGACAATTTTATACTGCGACTGTTGGACATCGATGCCCAAGCGGTCTGTGAAGCAGCAATGGAACACAGGGCATCATTGAAAAATCCCCCAGTTTCTCTACCCTCATTTCTTGAAACTCTGAAGAAACAGGGCATTCCCAAGACGGTTATGCGCCTGGATAGCTTGATGAATTAGGTTTTCCCGGGATCAACTCCCTCTGCATCTGAAGTGCGTTTGCGGGAGTTCTTGTCCCTCCAGTACTTGGTCAGGACCCGGGTGGCTTGGGCAAGCCACTCCCGGTCCTGCCCCGCCGCCAACACATCCACCAAGGCAAAATACTTTGGGGCATTGGGAGCTGGCTTCCCAAGTGGTATCAAGAGCCGGGCAATAACCAACACCGGGATGTCGTGTTCCTGGAATCCCAGCACTCCGGCCACCTCACTGGAATGGAGCCGGGCAGGAAGGCGGCGGGTGTTGAGCAAAGTGCCTGCATCTTCAAGAGCGAGGGGTTTCTTGGCGTTGAACATGCCGGAGAGTCTGCCTTCCAAATCCACTCTTGGTGCTCCCGCTTGGGAGCAACTTTTCAGGGAATTTTCCCCAAGATCTATCCGCGAAGATGATAAACCTATCTCTTATGGTATTTACATATCCTAGATATTTATGAATATCTGCATAGGTTTTGTAATCATGACTCTGTCACTTCCCAAGGCATTCAAGAAAGCCCCCGTTCAACGGATGCGGGATCTGGAATCCCTTGGGCTATCCCGTCCCAGAGTGCGCTCGCTCGTGGATCAGGGAATCCTGGAAAAATCCTCGCGCGGTCTCTACGTCCTCCGATCCGCGGACGTGAGCGAGAACAGGACTCTGGCCGAAGTCGGCAAGAAGGTTCCTCATGGGGTGATCTGCCTCCTCTCCGCCCTCAGGTTCCATGACCTGACCACGCAGGCTCCCCATCAAGTCTGGGTAGCCCTTGAGAGATCAGCATGGCCCCCCAAAGTTGAGCATCTCTCCCTCAGGATCGTGAGATACTCCGGCAAAGCGTTTGAGGAAGGTCATCAAGAGCACCTGATCGAAGGCGTTCCCGTGCGAATCACCTCTCCTGCCAAGACCGTCGCGGACTGCTTCAAGTATCGGAACAAGATCGGCCTCGATGTCGCCTTGGAAGCCCTGCGCGAAGTTCGTCGGAAACGCCTCTGCACCGCGGAGGAGATCATGCGCTTCGCCCGCATCTGCCGCGTGGCCAATGTCATGAAGCCCTATCTGGAGTTCCTAGACTAGGCAGGGAGGGGAAATCTCAACGGGAAAACCTCGAACTGCTCAAACAGCCTCACGATTTTTATGAGGGCGTCTTCCACTTCCTCGAAGGGAATCCCCGCCAGCGTGGCATCCATCTCGTATGCTTCCTTTGTCACATTCCAGGATTCTTGAAATGTCTCCAGCCCACTGCAATCCACATAGCGGCTCTTGCAGGCCAAAATAAACTCCTCCGACGCTTTTTTCCAAAAGGCCTCATCATCTATCGGTAATCTCCTGAGAATTCGCGCCTCATCATGGAGATCCTTGACCCTCGGAGCTCGGACTGGGCTATTGATCTTTGTTCGATAAGCAGGAAGCGACGTCAAAAAAGCACGGAGTTTTTCGCCTGCAATTCGCTGCAAGGTGTATCCCCTCATCGTATGCCCATCGATTGAAAGCGGGATTACTGCCCCTTCTCCGAGTAATTCTGGAGAAGCGATATCAATCTCGATTGCTGGCAATCCCCTCACCCCTCCATTTTTTTCATCGGTTACTCGGATTGAGGCCTTCAATCCATCCCATCCAAGTGGATGAGGGTCACTGCTGGGATCTCTTTGAACCCTAATGCTTTCCAGGGTAAAGCGCACTGGATTCTGATTCTCAAAATTGTTCCGTACAGCTCTGCCAAGATGCTCTTCGGTCCAGCTTCTCCGAGCATCCAAATCAGGATGCCCCTCGGCGAATTCGGCCGTGAAATTAGAATCCACATCAAGGGACTGCCGATCATCTCCGAGATGCATGTTGAGAACACGGGCACCTTTAAAAATCAGCGCCTCCCTGAGAACTTCGTCTGAAACCATTGCGGACAAAACCTCGCTGACGACCGTGTTCACCCATCGATTTCTTTGAATCTCATTCATGGCTAAGGAATCCTCACGTTCCAGGTTTCGTTGATCTGAGGATAGTCGACGCCGTTAATCAGGGATATGGGCTCCGATGAGTCCTTCGAAACATGCCGCACAATCTCCAATCGTTTCTCCATTTTTGTCGATATGCCCGATTTCACACCAAGCAAATCCAGCATGGCCCCAACACGACGATCAAATGTCGGTCTTCCAATTTGCTCTAAGTAACCAGCCATACGGTCGGGATTCCAAAGCTCAACACCTCTCTCCCAGGCTTCGAAAACGACGCCCTGACCTCCGCATTGGTTCGGGTAGATCAGTGTATCAAGCAAGGTTTGCTCTAGTGTTGTTATTCTCACTTTGGCCCTCTTCCCAAAAACCCTCTCCTGGACTCCCGGCACCATCATCGTGTTTCGCCGAGTCTGGTAGCACATAGCCCCCTCAAATCGAAAGAGCTCCGTCCCCATGGGGTTTCTCAAAGGTTTTCTCTCCCCAGCTTGACTGGATGAAGGCTCACTCCACTCGGGTGGTAATGGAGCTTTATCCATTTTAGCGATGTGAAAAAAAGGCGGCACCTGAGTGGTTAGCTCCAAGTAGCTCAAGACCCCGAAGTAGCAAAGAACGCCTTGCGGCATAAAACCCTGAAGAAGTTCCAACGGGTCGAGGATCATCTCCTCCTCTCTTGCCTCCATTTCCAAAAAATACATCTTCGTGCTGACATCCTTTACCGACCCGAGAGAGATTGGCTTAAGCCATCCCATCTCCATTAAACGATGGATCGCCTTACCTGCAGTACAGAATGTGCTGGGAACCAGTTGCTCAGGATGACTCTTGACCACCTCCATGATCAGGTGTCCCAAATTGGAATGCGTCCAACACCGTACCGTAGGAAACGCATCCGTTGGCTCCAGCACATGATCTCGCAGCAAACGAAGAAAATTCTCCCAGCGCTCGGAGAATACGTTTTTGAGACGTTTTTGAGACTTTAATGTCATGATACCAGTTGCTCAGTCCTTTAAGGACTGAGCAACTGGTATCATGGTTTCCTCTGCTTGTCAAGTGGAGAAATTTAGTACGATTCCTAATAACAATTCACAGGGAGTCCTATCGAGATGGCCGTAACGGCCATCTCGATAGGACTCCCTACACTCCACTTTGTCAAGCCTTAAACGACATCGCTGAAGGCATTCCTATCTGACATTAAGTGGACCCTCTCAATAAAGTGCCCCTGCCCTCGTTGAGGACAGGGGCACTTTCAACCCACCTACCCCAGCTTGATACCGGTGTTGCGAATCAGGTTTTTGGCCTGCCTGATCACGAGCTGCTCTTGGCGCTCAGGCTTCATGACAGGACTCAGCATCGAGCGGATGGCCTTGAGCACCTCAGCCTGTTCAGGTTTTTCCAGCCATACTTTCACCTTCTCGGTGTAGCCTTCCCTCTGCTGCTGATCCTGCATTTTACGGAGCAGAAATTTCCGCTCCAGTTGTTCTCGTGGGAGCTGTTTGACGAACTCCACGAGCCCGGGCTCAGACTTCATGAATGCCTCAAGCCGTGTATTGATCTCAGGGTTGATTTTGAACTGCTTGGACAGTTCCTCTTTCTGTTTCGGGGATGTGATGGCCATATGTCTCTCAGTTGTGGCGCACGGCGTTTGGATTCCCGTAGCCGTGCAGGTTGACGGGTATACCTCAGCCGGTCCTGCCCGGAGTCTCCCCTTGATCCTTTCGGGAGCCTGGGGAGATCTCCTTGATCTGGCGCACGACCGACTTGAGGTAATTCTGAGCGATTCGCCTGGGACTCTCCTTTGGGATCTCGTCCTGAAGATGCTGCTGAAGCAACTGGCTGACAGTCACCTCTGCCCCCGCTTTTGCGGTGAGTTCCACCGCCTCCTGAAAAACCGCATGGGTCTGAGGATCGAGCGTCACCGTAATCGATGTCGTCTTGGTCATGGCTGGATGGAGTAGAGGAAGGCCGAATCCATGAGAACGAGACGCCGCCTTCCCTCCAGCGCGTCGAGTTCACCGGTGAGATCGTCGTTGAGCTTCATCTCGGCGATGAGATCCCCCTGAGGGTCATCCGCAGTAAAACCAGCCGGTTTCTCCTCAATGGGTTGGTTCTTCGGTTCCGGAGTGGATAAAGGCTCCGCGTCCAACTGTTGCTTCAGCTTGTCCACCTGCTGCTGCAAGGCAGGCACCTTCCCAGCTTCCTGCTGAAGTGACTCGATTCGTTTCTTCATGGCAGCATTCTGCTCCTCCAGAGCCGCCGCATAGGCCTTCTGCTGGGCATTGCGTTGATCCCCGTCGGTCTTGACGTAGTAGGAGGGAGTCGGATCTGACACCACGAGGGGATAGGCATAGGGGCCTCCTTGACCACCTGGCCGGTAATTCCAATCGGCAGACTGCTCCTTCCGATAGAGCGTATGCCGCTCATGCATTTCCTCGGGGAAGTCGGGATCGGTGTAGCGTCCTGTGGGATAGCTCTTCACCACCTCGGGAGTGCGGACGCGTCCAAGAGTGCTTTCAGGCACACTCGTGCCAGCAACGGCTGGAAAGGCCTCGGGCTTCACGGGCTTGTGCGTGGCGCATCCCGAGAGAAGGACGAGCAGGAGGACAGGGATCAGGTGTTTCATTTGGCGGATGGGTTGGAAGTGGAAACGAGTCCCCGAGCGGCCTTGTTCAGGTCGACCGTCTGGGTGACGTAGAGGTAGAAGAGCGTTCCGGCGGGAACGCGGACGTAGTAGGGATCCTTCTGAAGACCATCGAGGAGCCGCTGGGCATAGAGCTGCCCACCGGCTTGGATTCCCGCAGAGAGGGCCTGCGTCATTCCCCCTCCCTGAAGCTGCGTGGCTCCCCCGGTGAGCGGGGAAATGATGTTGGTCACTCCCGGAAAAGCCCCCGCCCCTGAGGCGACCACCGAAGCCAAGATCGCCTTGGCCTCCGCATACTTGTCGGCAGCGATCTTGTAGCCCCGCAGTCCCGCCGACCCATCGCTCTCCTTCCAGCGACCCGGTTCCTTTTCATCGGGAGCATAGTCGAGCACCGTTCCAGCCAGCGGCAGCTGCTTCCCGTTTTGGAAAACAAGCATCCACTCATGGTCGGAACCGATCCGATCCCGAGCGGCACTGTTCTTCGCCGCTCCATGCACCTCGGTCCCTGCCGGGATAATCAACCGCCCATCCCTCCAGACATCCTCGGTGATGAGTCCGATAATCGGGGTCTCCAAGTTGATCGAGTCGACCGTGTTCACGAGCTCGCACTTCAGGAGCCGTCCGTAGGGGAGATAGTTCTCACTCAGGGAGTTTTCCTTGATGGCAAAGATCGCCTGAGGGATCGGAGGAGGAGTCTTCACAGCTACCGGCTTCCCCTCCGGCATCATCAGGAGTGGAGTCGGCGTGGGCGTTGGCCTCATCGGTTTGATGTCGGGAATTCCCTCGTCGATCGTGTAGCCCTTGGCTGCCGTTGCCTGGGCTGGCACTGCTGGAGTGACCTTGGAGGATTTGCCTCCACCGCGATGGAGCAGGACAAAGGCGAGGATCACCCCTCCGGCAAAGAGGAAGAGGATCAGCCGCCCCGTCGGCTTGTTGAGCAGCTCCGTCTTGAAATCGCGGAGGTTCATCGGGCGACGTTCTTGTTGGAGGTTCCGCCAGTTGCCTTCGCCGCCTGACGCGACTCAGCCCGCACCACCAGCACGTTCCACTTATTGTCGGGAGCGAGATGATTGCGTCCTCCTTGGCCATTCCACGTAATGGAGAAGAATGCCGGCGTCACCGACTTTGGCGGCATCACCCCGGAGGCATCAGCAAGGGACTCCGTGTAGATCCGCTCATCGAGCCGTACCGCTAGATCCTGCGGCTTGTAGTAGATCGCCTGGTCGGTCTCATTGACCAGTTCCAGCCGGAAGATGAGCGTGTCTTCCTCCTCGAATCTCCAGACATCGAGGATGCGGACGTTGAAGTCCTTGTAATAATTGGTGATTCCCGGAGAGGCATGGAGCACACCGGCCAAGGCATCACGCTCCGCCTTGAGCAGCAGCGGATAAGCCTTGGCCTTATCCATGAGCGAGAGGATCCGCTCGGGCACCACATTGATCCGTCCCTCCTTCCCGTTACGCTCCTCCTGGTATAAGGTGACGTTGTAGAAGGGATGCTCCGAGGCCGTCATGTGCAGCACATATGCCTTCCGGTTGAAGATCACCGTGAGGTGATCCTCCGCATCCTTCTTGAGTGCTCGGATCGTGAAGTAAAAGTTCCCCGGCGTGAACGAGATCAGGAACCCAGCGTTCTCCTGGTCCTGCACCGCCACCGACTTGGCGAAGAGACCGGAGATTTCCGAGGGGAACATGACCGTCGTCGTTCCCGTCTTTGAGGCTACCGGGATGTCGTAGATGATGAATTCATCAAGCGGCTTCTGGACAATTGATCCGGCGTGGGCGATTGCGCTGAAAAGCAGCGCAGCGGCGATGACATGGAGCTTCATACCCGCGACATTTGCGGATTGTTTTGATTCTGATGCTCTCGGTTGGGAGCAACTTTACGTATGCCTACAGAGGATGCTCCTCGTACTTGAAGTCCTGAACAACCAAGGGAAGTCGTCCATTGCTCATCAGGTCCGGATTGCGGACAAAGAAGAAGGTGATCTTGAACTTCGCCACCTCGCGAAACTCGATCTTGTTGAGCGTCCCGGTTCGCACAAGGTTCCCCTCGGCCTCGACATCGACCGCCTCATAGGAGACCCCTGCTCCGTCCTTCATCTTTCGCGTATCGAGGATATCCAGTTTGGAGACCTCCACCTTCTGGTGGATCTCCTTCTCTTTGAACTCAGGGTTCTGAGCCTTGTAGAGAGCCGCTGCCTTCTTGCGGGCCGGCTCCTCCAGATACATCCGCTTCAGCAGATCTGGAAGATCAGGCCCGATTGGATTGCGTTGAAGGAGGGCCAGACAGGCAAGGCGCACATGATATGCCTGAAGCCCCGCTGCCTCTTCAAAACCAAGCAAGGGCGAGTAAATGAGGGTGCCTCCCTGATCGAGGATGACGACCTTCTCCTTCTGCTTCATGGCCTTGATGGTCAGGTAGGGAGATCCCACCGCTAGGACGGCACAAATAAGTGCGATCACCATCCAGAATCTGGCGGCGACGATGTTGTTGGTGATGGCGGTGACGGCTGTGAGTTTCATGGGTTGGTGTTGTCTGGTTCGGATGAAGAGGGCTTTGCCTTTGAGGCATGGGAGTTGAACGCGGCCTGTGCTGCGTGAGGGGTGGCAAGACTCCCCCGGTGACGCGACACCGTTCCCTTAGAGTGATCGGTCACGGTGAAGGACTCTGGGGAGGTCTGCTGGGCGACCATGGCGGGGTTCTCGGGATTGAAGATCGAGCCCCCGCTTTCCTCCGGGGGAGGAGGAACCGATCCTCCGGAACCTGCACCGCTTCCAGCTGCACTCCCTGCCAAGTCATTGCTGATACGTGTGGAAGAACTCGCGGCACTGGCCGCCCTTGCGGCAGCCTTTCCGCCAGCTACTGCTGCTTGTGCCGCCGCTGATCCTCCGAAGGTGGCAGCAGCCCCGGCGACAGTCGCTCCCGCTCCAACTACAAATCCCGCTGCCTGCAGCGTATTGCTGATCCCGGCGGTCAGAGCGGAGGTCGTGCCACTCGCACCCTTCATGATGGCCCCGGCTACGAAGGGAACAGAGAGGTAGAAGAAAAGCGTCACGATCGACGCAAAGGCCATGATGAAGGGGAATAGCAGCCAGTTCTGAACAACGATCGCGTTCTGGGCCACCTGAACGATCCCGCCTGCAGTGATCGGGGCGAAGAGCATATCGCTGATCGCCACGATCACGATGTCCACCAGGCAGATCCCCAGATACCAAAGCATCACGGTGAAGGAGGTCACCGCGAAGTGGATCCCGAACGACTGCGTCGGTGAAAAAAACAGGAACCCCAAGAGCAGAGGAGAGACCGCAATCAACCCGGCAATCGCGAACTGCTGAAAGAAGTTCAGGACGATCATCATGAAGCGCCCGATGCCCTGAAAGAAGTACCCCACGGCTGCCGGGACGATCTTCCCGAGATCCGTCCAAGAATCGGACGGCTGGTTCTGAATCCTGGAGGTCAGGAGCTGGATGAACTTCGCATCCTGGGCATTGGTGAACTTCTGGCGCATCTCCTGAAACGCCTCCATCCCCTTGTTCATGATCGTCGGGTAGCCCGCGATCAGGGCCACGATGATCGTCACCTTCAGGATCACCCCAAGGATCGCCTTGGTATCCGATCCCGCTCTCCAGGCCATTTCCCCGATCCCCAGAATGCAGAGCACAAAGGCAAACGGCATCATGTAGGTGCGGATCTGCCCCGCCGAGTCGAACAGATTGGAAAGGGCCGGCAGCATCGATTAGAAGCCCGGAGGCATATCATTCTGGGATCCCGACTTCGCAGCGGAGGCCTCGGCATCCGATCCCATCTTGGCGCTTTCCCGATTGCGGGCTCGGCTGATTTCCTCGGCAGCAATCGCCTCAGTAGCTGCCCGGTTCTCGTTGAGCATGTGGAGCAGTCGTACCTGGTGCTCTGCCCCATCCATGATCCCATCGAGATCCTTGAGCGACGTCTGAGCCGTGGTGAGTGACCCCTGAAGCTTCTGCACCTCGGCATCATCCTGGGCACTCTTGAGTTGGTCATTTAGGGCAGCGATCTTGGTGTTGAGCTCCTTCCGCTTGCTCTGTGCTTGCTTCAACATGTCCTGAAAGTTGGAGTACGCGTTCTCCACAGCCCGGAACTGCTTGAGCGGATCCCCCTCGTCCCGAAAAGAGGCCTCTCCCTCGAACGGAGTCTCGATCCGCTTGTAGGCATTGAGATCGATCGGGCGATACATCTGCTGGATCGCTACCGACTGTTTGGCCCCCTGCTGGGTAATGTTGGAGAGATCGCTCAGCGTGTCGGTGATTCCCGAGTTCCTGAGATACGACGAGAAGAGGCCGCTCTGGATTGCACCGGAAATCGCCGCCGGATTTCCGATGGCCTGCTTCACCTGCTGGGCCACCTCAAGTTGGCTCTTCACCGTATCGAGTGTCTGGGCAAGGCTTGAAAGCTGCTGCGCCCATTGAGTCTGCTCCCAGGCATACTTCAATTGGTCGAAGGCGTTCTTCGCCATGGTGGCCTGCTCGACCACCGGATCGGAAACGACCCACTGCCCCTTCACGGGCAGAGTCACCATCACAAAGAGAAGAGGGAGATACTTCTTCATGGTCAGTTCACGATGGGGATCGCGATCTCATAGGGGACTGTCTTCACCTTGGCGTCGGGATCGGGTGGAACCGTCAGCTTATAGACCGAGAGATGGCGCTCGGGGTTCTTCCCCGGCTTCTGGAGGTTTTGAGCAATCCAGTACTGACGCTTCACCGTGTCGGCGGCTCCGCGTTCATACCCTTTCTGGAATTGAGAACGGCCTGCGCAGCCCGTCAGGGCAAAGAGGCCAAGAACTAGGAATGTTCGTTTCATTTTGGTTGGTGTTGGGTGGTTTCACGGAGGATCCCGGCCACGATGTCTTCGTGACTCCGGAGCTTCCGGCTGCGTTCGTCGAAGTCCTGCCCCGTCGAGGAGGAGCAGAAGAGCATTTCGGGAGAGACCCGGTTGTGGATCGTCCCGCACCGCGCCTGCTGAACATCCAGGTGGTAGTATGTGAGCGCGGCGTACTTGTTATGATCGGGAAGATGCTCCGGCAGCGGATAGCGCGAGACCGCCTCCTTGGTCGCCTCCGAGAGATCGATGTCCCGGGCCACATCCTCGATGTCTCGCCGGTCGTTCATCCGGGTGAAGAAGAACTGCTTGGCGTTGCCGAAAACGATCGGACGGATCCCTGAGTTTTGGAACCGGCTATACTGCTGGACGATCGAGATGATCCACGTGGAGAACTTCGAGAGCTGCGCGTAGAACTCGCTCACCAGTTGCTCTCCTCCCGGCACATCCAGCGTTCGGGCCACCTCCTCGAAGATCACCCTCTTCCGCGCCCCCCTCGGGAGGGTGATGATGTGTTGGCGTCCGTAGTTGGCGATGAGGAACCCGGCCAGTTCCTTGAGCTGCTTATTCGACTCAGGGATATAGGTCAGGTCGAAGTGGGCCACCCGTCCCGTCATGGACAAGGTCGAGTGTCCACAGAGGAGCCTCTGCTCATTCCAAGGGGCAAGCAGGGTTGCCAGATGATTGATCTCATCGCGGTTATGCTCCGCGAAAGGAGCCACCAGCATCATCTGCTGGAGCATGTCGTGGGTCGGGTAGTCCGTCGGCGCGAAGAAGGCGAAGGCCGTATTGCGGACATGGCGCTCCATGTCATGGGATTTGATGAACCGGGAAACCTCCTCGGGTTTCGGAGAACTCAAAAGCTCCTGCCGTTCCTCCTCGGTCGCCGTGTGCTTCAGTTCCGTCCATGCCTCCAGGAAGGTCGCTGAGAGCGGCATGTGACGGGATTTGTATTCCAGAACGGCCATGGCGTGCCGCGCCACCATGTCGAGTCGACCTGCATCCTCGGCGATCCACTCCTCGAAGCGGTCGGTGTAGAGCTGCTCGATGTATTGGGTGATCTGGGCGAGACGTAGATTCCTTCGATCCTCATCAGCGGGATTCCCAGCCATCTTGGCCACCAGTGCAGCAGCGGTCGTGATCTGGAGGTTGGTCAGCGGTGCCCCCTGGGTATCGAGGTAGTTGAGGCAGAGATCTCCGTCTGGTTGGATGACGATCGGGGTGGATCCCAGAGCCTGAGTCCAGATCCCATAGGAGAGCCCCTCCTCCACGATCAGGGTGAAGTCGTAATAGGGGTCGGTCTGAGACAAGAGATCGCACATGAAAGCCGACTTCCCGGCTCGAGTCATTCCAAGCAGAACCGCGAGCTGAGGTGTCCCGGAGAGGAAGTTCCTCACCCCGACGAGATTTCGGTTCGAGCCATCGTAGAGCGCCTCCGATCCCTCCAGATGACCCGTAAATGTGGAGGAAAAGGGCAGCATGTCGGCCAGCCATTCATCCAGGCCGCTATCGGCATGGTGGGTGTATTTCCCCCAGAGCCATCCCGGCCAGGTCTGATACCAGATGTTCTTGGTCGTCGCCGCCGAGGAAAGGTTGCTCGTCCAGCATTGGGCATCCTCCATTTGGCCGAAGGCGGTTTCGATTTGCCGGGTCTTCGACACCAGCCCCTCCTCGGTCGAGTCCCAGACATGGACGACGTAGTCGTAGAGGAAGGGAACTGTGTCCCCTTGGGCCAGATTGCGGATGCGCTCTTCTTTCACCTCCTTGGCTGTCAGGAGCGAATGCTTCCCCTCCGCCGCATAGTCGCCTCGCACCCGTTCGAGGGACTTCTCCGCTTTGTCGATCTCCCGGCGGATGTTCTGCGGGTAGAGGTTGACCGTGATCGCGTAGTCCAGGAAGGGGAGCGAGGTCAGCGCCCAGAAGATCCCTCGCCTCGTCCTCTGCGGACGCCGCTTCAGGATCACTAGATTGTGGTAGAAGCCGTCCGAGTAGAACCCGAAGCTCTTGCCTCCCTGCACCCCTTGGTGCCAGCAGTTCTGATGGATCGTTTCCTCTTCACGGAACTGACCGATCGGATCGTAGCCATCCCGGCGCAGGTAGGAGGGATTGAAGAAGGTCGCGTAGTGCCGATAGAGATCCTCGGTCCCCATGGCCGTCACACGGCAGCCATGACCTTCGAAGAGGGAAGCGATTACCCGCCCATGCTGAGCGAAGACCTCGTTATATTGGGCAAGGAGCCGCTTGTAATGCTCCTCCAGTCCCTTCTTTGATGGCGAAGAGGGAGGATCGGCATCGATCTTCTTCGAAAGAAAGAGCAGGAGTTTTTCCCTGCGGAGCCCCCCGGTCTGCATCGCCTTCCAATAGCGGTTGAACCTTTCGTTTCGCGTGATTGCCGCCCAAGAGGCCGGATCGCACCGCGTATCGGTCACCTCCTTGTAGGCGAGTAGCTCCTCCCGGTAATCGGAATCGACCGACCAACGGATCTGGCACCGCGTCGACTCATCCAGCGAATGGAGGAATTGCCGCACAGACTCATAGAAGTCATCGAGCGTGTGATCACTCGCGTGCCTTAGATCCGGAGCATCGATCACATACCCCTTGGAAACGGCTCCGCGCCGATCCAGTTCGTTCCAGATCAGAAGCCCCTCGGAGATCCAGCCGTTAGGAACCTGCATGGCGGAGCGGGTTACGGGGTTGTTTGCCTGGAGCCATCCACCCGTTCCCGCAGAGGAGGGTTTCGAGCAGGTCTGTATCGAACGACTTCGGTTTCCCCTGTCGCAGGCCGAAGATGTAGAGCGCCGTCACGGCGAACGGGAGCGCCCCGATCACCACACAGGTCGCCGGGTCATGCCGGTGCGAGAGCATCAGGGCGAGTCCGAGTCCGATCATGCCGCTTGCGAGCAGGAAGAGGATGTTGATCCCCTCGATCCCCCAGATCTTCCCATCGCTGTCGTCACCCGCATGGGTGGGTATCACGCCCCGACTCATTGCCCCACGCTGATGGTCGGCATCCCGCCCGCGTTGAAGAGCGCCTGGGCGATCAGGACCGAGAGACCGAGGAGGAGTCCTCCCACGATCGACATCTTGCCCATGTCGGCATTGCCGCTGCGGACCTGCCATCCGCCATGAGCGATGACGATCACCGCGATGATGTAGAGGAACTTCGCAATGATCCCAAGACCTTGAGAGAGTGCGCCGTCGAGTGAGCCTGATTGAGCGAGGATGAGGTAATTCATAGATGGGCACCCTAGGCATCTCCCCTCTCCTCCCCGCTCCCGGTTGGGAGCAATATGTTCCACTCTTAAGACACCCCGTAACGTGAAGACTTCACTTCTTTGATTACTTCATACAGCAAACGGCTTTTATGAATTACCGCTGGGTAGAGATCCTTCATATCTACCTTGAGTGCACGAGCTAGGTAGAGCATGTCCTCATCGGAGACCCATATGATCCTCGACTCGATCTTGGAGATCTTTCCCCTAGTGCCATCTTCCATGCCGAGCAGTTGGAGACGTATTGCGAGATCGTTCTGGGACCAGCCACGTTGATGACGGAGACGACGAACCTTAGGCCCGATGATATTGAGTGCTTTCATGGGGCGTCAGCAAACGACACCCCGAGGCTTCTGCGCCTTTTTGAATCCGCGCCTGAGCCTTGAACTTGATAGCTGATCTGGAAGGGCCTTTTTTCCTTCACCCAACCGATTCTGACTGCTCCATCAGTTTTGGTGCTCCCGATCGGGAGCAACTTGCATTTCTAATGAAAAAATGAAGTTCAGCACGTGGAGACCTTCGCTTCATGTGCTGCGGTAATGCTGAAATGTTTTGCTCTGAACGTGTTACCTAAAGCACTCTGCCCGTGATGAACATCCTCTCTTCCCTTACCTCCTCGGCTCTCAATCAACTTTCCTCCCTCGTCGATCAGAAGGAAGTCCTTGTGAAGGAGATCGAGCGCATCGAGTCACACATGGCCAGCATCATCTCCGGCAAGCCCGTTCGAGCGACCAAGGGCAAGTCGGCGCGTCCTGCCGCCAAGGTCAAGTCCACCAAGACTGCAAAAAAAACCACCAAGCGTGGATCGCGCGGGAATCTGGGAACCAAAGTCCTCTCCGCTCTGGAAGCGGCCGGTGATGCCGGGGTGAAGGTTGCTGATCTTGCCGAGAAGCTACGGATCAAGGGAACCAACCTTCATGTCTGGTTCGGCACCACAGGCAAGAAGAACAAGAGCATCAAGAAGGTCGGCAAGGGCCACTACCGCCTGCAGGGGAAGTAATCAGATGCCCCTTGGGCTCTTTCTTCTAGCTCTTCGCCTTCTTCTTCCCCTTGGGAATCGGATTGGCCTCAATGAAGTCCCTCACCGCCCTGACCACCACATCACTCAGGGTGACATCGGCTTTGTCGGCGATGGCTTGAAGTACGTCTTTCTCGTCCGTGGGAATGCGGACTGTCATGATCCCGTCGCGTTTCTTTGGCACGGGAAGAATGGTCGTACAAAACCATACACCGTTGCAACCTATTCCTGCTCGTCTCAACCATGGGCCAGTGGATAACTTCCCTTTTCTCAGTCCCGCATGACCTTCCTCACCACACTCACTGCCATTGAACTGCTTCCCAATGGGAGTGGTGTGTCCAAGCTGTCCGGCGAAGAGCTTCAGAAGCGTCTG
>CANKJN010000001.1 GCA_947482345.1 Spartobacteria bacterium | reverse complement strand
CTGCGGCAAATCTACCCAAGCAGCTCCCGCAGCTACGTGTTGCCCAGCCCTCGCGCCTTCAACCAAGCCTCTGGGAAGAGGCGCGGAGAAGCATGCCGAAGGCATGATCCCCCATCCCGATGGGGGACGGCACCGCTTCTCGGCAGAGAAGTGCCGTTCAAAAATCAGCAAATGGCATACAGCGGCCTTCATGGGATTTAATCAGCGCTTCCCTAGCCCTTTTCCTCGTAGCAGTAGGGGCAGCTCCGCTCATAGACATAGCGCGGATCCTTGAGTTCCTCCGCTGTGAGAGGTTCTTGGCACGCGAAGCAGAGTTGGCTGCCGGTTTCCTGCAGCGAGGGATCAACGCCAACGCGTTTGTCGAAGACGAAGCACTCGCCGTTCCAGTGGGCGCCGCCGCACTCCTCGAAATATTTCAGGATGCCTCCCTCGAGCTGAAGCACCTCTCGGAAGCCGGCCATTTCAAGGAAGGGCGACGCTTTCTCACAGCGGATGCCGCCAGTGCAGAAGCTGACCACCGGCCGATCTTTAATCTCCTCGGGCAGTTGGGCGACGGCCTCTGGAAATTTCCTGAAGTGGCGGATCGGCAGGGTCGTTGCACCGGCGAAGGTACCGAGCTTCACCTCGTAGGTGTTGCGCGTGTCGAGAAGGGTGAACTCTCGTCCCTCGTCGATCCATTGCTTGAGCTCCTTTGCCGTGATTCTCGGGGCGGTGTGGCGGGCCGGGTTGATCCCCTCGACGCCGAAGGCAATGATCTCCTCCTTGATCTTGACCAGCATCCGGTTGAAAGGCTGCTCCGTGCTTTCGCTCCGCTTCTCTGCGAGGTTCCCAAGGCCGGCTATGGAGCGCAGCGTTGCAAGGAGCTGTTCCACGGCAGCTGGCTCTCCCGCGATGAAGAGGTTGATCCCTTCGGGGCTGAGCAGGATGCTCCCCTTGAGTCCCGCCGCGCAGCATTCGGCGCGCAAGTGCTCGCGGAGTTCCGGAAGCCCCTGCAACTCCGCGAACTTGTAGGCGGCGATGTTGAGGAAAGACATAGGAAAGACTGTTAGGTCAAAGAGAAGAGATTACTCGGGCAGAGGCGCAGAGACGCAGAGGAAAGAATTTATCGTGAGTATACGAATGCGTGAGAGTGATGTTGGCCGCGCTCATGAGGCCTTTTCGTATTTTCAAGATTTCAATCCCTCTCTGCGCCTCAGCGCCTCTGCGGGAAAAAATACGATATGCTTCCTCTTCTCTCAGTAAGTGAAGAGGTCGGGCAGACCATAGGTGTTGCCGGAGGCGGTGTTCAGCGCACGGAGGAGTTTCCCCTGGACGTTGCGCGTGAGGCGGCGGCCCTTGCAACCCCGCTGCACCATCTTGTGGGTGATCTGCTCGGTGGAGGCCGCGACCAGATCGTGCGGCTTGAGGCCCAGTTCCGTTAGGAGACGGGCCAGAGGCTGCTGGCCGAGATCGCGTTCTTGGTCGGGGATCACCGGACTTAGGGGCCTTATACGGTCTTGATCAGATCGCTGTTCTGGAAACGGACTTTGGCGAGGCCGGCGTACTTGTCCTCCGTGCTGCGGTAGCCGAGCGCACAGCAGACGACCGAGGCGTATCCCTGCTCCTTGAGTCCGAGGATGGCGTCGTATTCCGCCGGGGCGAATCCCTCGATCGCGCAGGTGTCGACGCCGAGCAGGGAGGCCGAGGTCATGAGATTTCCCAGGGCGATGTAGGCCTGAAGGGCGGCCCAATGCGGAATGCGTGATTCGGCGCCGGGACTCAGGAGGCTGCCGTACATCATGCCGCGGTATCCCTCGAGCGTCTCGCGGGGGATGCCGCGCACCTCGACGACACGGTCGAGGAAGCGGTCGATCTCGGTCTCGGTCATCGCGGTGCGCGCTGTCATGACGACGTAGTGGGAGGCATCGACGACCTGGGTCTGGTTCCAGGAGTGAGGCTGGAGCTGCTTGCGGATCGCGGGATCCTTCACCACGAGAAAGCGGTAGGGCTGGAGGCCGAACGAGGAGGCGGAGAGAACCAGCGTTTCCTCAAGCGTCTTCCAGGTTGTCTCGGGGATAATCTTCGAGGCATCGAAGGTCTTGGTCGCGTAGCGCCAGTTCAGGGCATCAAGCAATTGCTTCTCTGGGATGGTGTGGCTCATGGATGGGGTGGGTGGCGTGGTGAAAATTACCGTGTTGTCATCGGCCTAATGGCTGTCCAGATTGTTAACTGCATTAAGCAAAACCTCAACCATCGAAATCCCATGTCCGAACCCGTCATTGCCCAGAAATCCCCCATCCCCGTCGAGGTCAAGGCCGGCCAGACCTATTACTGGTGCTCCTGCGGCAAGAGCGCCTCACAACCCTTCTGCGATGGATCCCACAAGATGAGCAGCTTTGCTCCGGTTCCGTACAAGGCGGAAAAGGATGGGACGGTTTACTTCTGCGGCTGCAAGCACAGTGGCAACGGAGTCCTCTGCGACGGGGCCCATAAGGCGCTCTGAAGAGAGGAGGGCTAGGATTCTTATGGGGCGGTAGTGATTTTCATTCTTGAATCGCGCCGACGCAGGCGGAGCAGGGCCAGCGCAGATACGGCGGCCGTGATTCCAAGGCAGGCATGGGCGAAGAGATCGCCATGCCTGCTATAGAAGGTCGGCAAGGGAACGGCGGGCACCGCAACTTCGGACTCAAGGATCCCCTCGATGAAGGTGTTCCCATCGGGGCCGTGCAGGACCTCCTTCACGCGGCCGAGGCGGTCGACCACGCAGGTAATCCCTGTGTCAGCAACCCTGAGGAGGGGCAGGCCGTTCTCGACGGTCCGTAGCTGGGAGTTGGCCAGATGCTGCCGCGTCGCCACGGAGTGCTCGAACCAACCGTCGTTGGTGAGGGTGACCAGCAGTTGGGCACCCAGAGCGGCGGAGCGGCGCGTCTGGTCCCCGAGCGTATCCTCGAAGCAGAGCAGAGGGCCGATCTTAACGGGCTTGGCCGAGAGCTCGAGAAGTGCCGGCCCCTTGCCCGGGTCGAAGTCGTAGGGGACGCGGTCGCCGACAATCCAACCCAGCGGAGGGAAGGAGTGGCGGAACGGTACAAACTCGCCGAAAGGCACCAGGTGCACCTTGTGATAAAGCTGTGCCGAGGAGGCATGACCGGAGAGGAGAATGGCCGAGTTGTAGTCACCCCGGGGCTCCTGCTCGTAGTGGACGCTCCCGATCAGGAAGTCGGCGCGTGTTTTTTCCGCCAGCTGCTTCACCTGACCGAAAATGATCTCGTCGAGCAGCAGCGGACGGGGTGTGGCGGCCTCGGGCCAGACGACCAGATCGGGGTCTCCGGCAAGCGCCGTGCGGCTCATCCGGACATAGCGCTCCATGATGGCGCCCTCGCATTTCTTGTCCCAGTAGTCGTAGACGGGAATGTTCCCCTGCAGGCCGGCCACTTTCAGCGGGATGGTCGGTGCGGGGGGTGCGGTGATCCTCTGCACCCCGTAGCCGAAGCAGAGCACCACGAGGAAGACGGCGGCAAAGAAATCGACGTGCGGTCGAGGCTTCCCCGAGCGGATCTCGCTTGCGAGACGCTTCACGGTGATGGCCGCGGTGGCTCCGCCCAGCGCGCAGAGAAAGGTCAGGCCGGGGGTTCCGGTGATGCCGGCGATCTGGATGAGCGGGATGCTGTTGCGGAGGGAGACGCCGAGCGCATTCCAGCCGAATCCGGTGAAGAGGGTCCCGCGCAGCCATTCGACCGAGACCCAGGCCGCCGCCGCGAGGAGGGCGACCAGTAGATTGCGCAGCGAACCGAGCCATGATGCGGCGGAGTCTCTTCCCTCGCCGAGATTCCGAAGCACCGTTCCGGCAAAGAGCGCCCAGAGTCCGTGATAGATGCCGATGATGACGCAGAGCGCCACCCATCCGGGAATGGTCACCGTGATGATCCAGTGAAGCGAGATCAGGAAGGAAACCGTGCCGCAGAGCCAGCCGAGCAGGAAGCAGTGGCGGGCCCATGACTTCCTTTCCCTTTCTTTCTCTCCTTCTCGCTCAGGGCGAGGCAGCATCCAGAGTGCCCAGCAGAGCGGCGCCAAGGCCACCCAAGGCAACCAGGAGAGCCAATGGACGTCACACGGCGGGAAGCAGGCCCCCACCAGCACGCCGGAGAGCAGGGCAAGCCCCCACGGGAGCCAGCTTGGGGTGGTGGAGGGTTTCTTCGGAACCACGGAGCCTCTTTTCTCCCGGCTCATTTCCGGGGAGTTTCGCGGGCCGCGGGATCCGACGGAGGGACCGTCGTGTCAATGGTCACGCTGCAGGAAGCACCTGCGGGAAGGTAGCGGTGGTTTTTCCGATCGTCGTCGCCCGCGCCGGCGCGACCGGGAGCGGCCTCCCCGGTGAGCTTGACGATGACGCTGGCGTCCTTGCCCGCCTTGGAGGAATTGGAGGAATTCACTGAGAGGACGACACCCTGCAGCGCGGTCTTTTCCATTTCCACGGTGATCTTGGCAGTTTGTCCGGGCTTTAGATGCACTGCTTCCGCCTCGGGAAATCCGACCTCAATCCTGCTCTCGGGCCATTGATTCTCAAGGACGACGCCCTTGGCGCTCGAGAAGACCTGCTGTCGGTAGTTGCTTGCGGTGAACCAGGTTCCCAGCACGCAGAAGGAAATGAGGGCTGTCACCAGGATCCATCCGGCACGAAGTCCGGAGGCGTGGGGTGCGGGAGCTGTTGTCATGGTGCGGCGGGTGTCGGGGCCGAGGCGTTGCGCAGATCGGAGGCCTTCGGGGGAAGCATGATGTTGGTGGGGGAGAAGGGTTGCCTTTTCTTTTTCTGAGAGGGGTTCTTCTCCTGCCCCATGATCGGGAAAGAGTTCGCCATCTTGGCCGACTCCACGAGGGTCATGCCCGAGGGGATCACAAAGATCCCGTCGCGCACGGGGGCGTCGACCATGAGATCGGCGACCTGACGGCCGTCGATCATGACGGCCAGAACGCTGCTACGCCCCGACTTCTCAATGGAGTATTGGGTGAGGAGATTGGAGCCGTGTCCGTCGAGCCGGAGGTAGGCGCCGTAGGTGCCGTCGGATGCCCTGAACGGGTAGACGGCCTTGATGTCGTGCTCGCTCAGGAGCGGCATGATCGAGAGCGAGGCCTTTCTGCCGTCGAGTAGTACGACGGGCACCGAGAACTTCTCCCCATCCTCGGGGCTTCCCTCCCCGTGGATACGGATCGCGAAGGCATCCTTTTTCTTGTTGGAGCCCCCGGCGTGGGCCAGCGGACCCAACGGCCCCAAGGAGGCGAGAAAGCCTAAAAGACCGATCAGGATGGGAAGCCGTTGCATGCCCGTGAGCGTAGTCCGCCGGGATAACATTTGCAACCGGTGCCCCGGTCGGGTTACGCCTCATGGGATGTTCCGGACCGCACACACCCGTTTGCTTGCCGCCGCCCTCCTCATGGCGGGCGCCTGCAGCTCCATGACCGCTCAAAGCACCAACGCCCCAAGCCGGGACACCATCAGCAAGAGCGAGATCCGGGACATCTCGATCACGGGCCCCCAGGCCGACAGTCCCTTCTACACGGAACGCCAGGAAGCCAAGGCCGCGCTGGCCGAGGCGGGGCGCGAGGGATACGGGATGTATGTTCCCAAGCCCCCGAGACCCCCTGCAGGGCAACAGGTGAAGAAATTCTTCAAGGGGATGTTCGGATCGTTGAAAGTCGGCAAGGGTGCCGGCGGCTCGACACCCATGGTCCTGAGCGTCGAGCCCTCGGAGTTCTCGCTTTCCCAGACTCCCGAGCTGGATGTCTCCCTCAAGATCTCCAATGAGCGGAAGCACGAGATCGAGATTCTCTACCCCAACGACCAGCGTCTCGAGGTCGTGACCAAGGATGCGGCGGGCATCGTGATCGGCCGCTGGTCGGAGGACCGCGCCTTCCAGCCGACGAAGGGATTCGTCGAGATCAACCCCGAGGAGTTCATCATCTACGCCGAGCGCATCCCCACTTCCAGGATGAAGGCCGGCGAGACCTACACCATCGAGGCTTCGCTCGCGAATCAGGAAGGATACACCGCGACCGCCACCGTCACGCCGCAGCCGTAGTCAGCGGGGCCGGACGGCGGGAGTGGGGCGGATTGGTGAAAAGGTAAAAGAATCCGCGGAGGTGCTTAGTCCTGCCCACTGCACCTTTTTAACTTTTGTAACCTTTCTTAAAAAAGGCCGCCGTCGCCTTGTGGCGTGCGAGGAACATGGCCGTGAAGACAACCCTCATCACGGTCTCATCGAGCAGTCGGCCAAGGAATCCGAACGGAAGCGCGTACTCGACCCGGTCGGTCATGACCATTCCCGATCCCTCCGCGCGGAAGAGGTGTTGGTGACGCCAATGCCGGAAGGGGGACTTTCTCGCCCCGTCGACAAGCCGCCCGTCCGGCACCGCCTCCTCCCAGACTCCCACCCAATCGAGCGGCAGTCCGAACTGGCTCACACGCAGCCGGAACTCCTCCCCGGCCCGCGCAGGCACGGAGCATTCCACCCGCTCCACGCGCAGCGAGGGAGGGGAGATCCTGGTGATGTTGCGCGGATCCTCATGGAAGGCGTAGACCTCCGCAGGGGTGGCGGAGAGGAAGACACTGCGCTGAAAAACGGTGAATGGCGCCGGCATCCATTCAGCCGAACAGAACTGCTCCCGCTTGGGGAGGCATAAAAATCATTGCCAATCCCGACTACGCTCTTTACTCGTGCTTCGGTATCCGATAACCACAACAACCATGTCTGAAAAAACCATCGAAGAAAAAGTCCGCGACATCATCGTCGAGCAGCTCGGCGTGACCGCTGAACAAGTCACCATCAACGCCTCCTTCATCGAGGACCTCGGAGCCGATTCACTCGACACCGTCGAGCTTGTCATGGCCTTCGAAGAGGAATTCGGCGTGGAAGTCCCCGACGAGGATGCCGAAAAGCTCCAGAAAGTCGGCGATGTCGTGAAGTACATCGAGGAGAAGCAGGGCAAGTAAGCCTCGCCGAACCAAACGCTTTTGAAAGCGCCGCTCCCGCAAGGGTGCGGCGCTTTTCTTTGTTTGACTGGCAGGGTGCACTCACTTGGGGGTTCAAGTTCCCTGCACGACCGTCAAGGTGAAGTGCTTGGGAAGCGCTGATTGAATCCCATGAAGGCCTGCAAGCGATTTAATCAGCGCTTCCCTAGAATGATCATGGAGATTGGTGTGCAATACTCGGGGAGATCCCGTGCGCTACCGCTGGCTGCCCTTGCCGAGATGTGTGATACCATTTCCACTCTTATTCCGGTTGAATTAGCTGGTTCTTTCGGCGATGGGCGTTGTTGTCATCCCTCGTGTTATCTTCAGATTGATGGCATCCGCCTTTGCCTCGGCATCTCCCGATTCCGTCGAAGAAGATTGGATTGCTCCCTCTCAGGAAAGGCCTCCCGGAAACGGTTTCTCTTCACCGATTCAACTTTTCAGTCCTCCGTCGCCGCCGCATACTGGAGGGACGATGCAGATCTATATCGACGGAGTTTTTTACCCTGAGTCCGAGGCCAAGGTTTCAGTCTTCGATCACGGCCTTCTCTACGGGGATGGTGTCTTCGAGGGCATCCGCTTTTACAACGGCAAGGTCTTCCGCCTGGAGGAGCACATCGAGCGCCTCTACAAGTCGGCTGCGGCGATCTGCATGGTGATCCCGCTCGACCGCAAGGAGATGACTGAGGCTCTGCTTGAGACGATCCGCCGCAACGAACTAAAGGACGGTTACATCCGCCTCGTCGTGACGCGCGGCAAGGGGAATCTGGGCCTGAGCCCCGAGCATTGCCCGAAGCCGACCGTCATCATCATCGCGGCGAAGATCACCCTCTATCCCGCGGAGAGCTACGAGAAAGGACTCAAGGTCGTCACCTGCTCGACGCGCCGTATCGCCCACGGGGCTCTCAGCCCGATGGTGAAGTCGCTCAACTACCTCAACAACATCATGGCCAAGATCGAGGCCACCCACGCCGGAGCCGGCGAGGGATTGATGCTCAACGAGCAGGGACTGGTGGCCGAGTGCACGGGTGACAACATCTTCCTGGTCTCCGACGGAGCCATCACCACCCCGCCGATCTCTTCCGGCGCGCTTGCCGGCGTGACCCGGGCCGTCGCGATCCAGATCGCCGACGAGCTGGGGCTGGAGGTCTCCGAGCCGCAGATGACCCGTTACGATATTTACACGGCCGACGAGTGCTTCCTGACCGGGACCGCCGCGGAGATCATTCCCGCCGTGGAACTCGACAAACGCCCCGTCGGCGACGGCAAGCCGGGCCCCATCACGCGCCGTCTGATCGCGCGGTTCCGCGAGTTGACACAGACGGAGGGTGCGCCGATCTATTAAAGGAACTCACCCTGCACACCCATGTTCTGCGACGTCTGCCATTCCAAGGAAGCCACTGTTTTCCTCACGCAGATCGTGGAGGGGAAGATGCAGAAGGTGAATCTCTGCGAGGGGTGCTCCAAGGAGAAGGGGGTCAATGATCCCACGGGGTTTGCCCTCGCCGATCTCCTGCTTGGACTCGGCGCTGCACAGGAGATCGAGAAGAATCCCTCGGGGGTCCGCTGCCCTGTCTGCGGATTCTCCCAGACTGATTTCAAGAAGACCGGCCGCCTCGGTTGCAGTGCCTGCTACGACACGTTCGCCGAGGGCCTCTCCGGGATGCTCAAGAACATGCATCGCGGAGTCATCCACTCCGGCAAGGTTCCCGCGAAGCTGGCTGCGGCCCGCCGCCGCGGGCAGGAGCTTGCGGTGTTGCAGGCTGATTTGGACAAGGCCGTCCGCGAGGAGCACTTCGAGGAGGCCGCGACCCTCCGCGACAAGATCCGCCGCCTTGAGATCGAGGGGGAGCAGGAGGCCGCCGCCGCAGGGAAGCCGGTCGCTCCCTCCGTGAACCGCGTGGCAGAGCTCACCACGGGTGAGGCGGAACCGATCGTGCCCAAACCCCGGAAGAAGTCATGAAGCTCTCCCGCATCATCGCCAACACCGGCGAATGGCTCAGCGGCTCCGGGCCGCACGACCAGATCGTCGTGAGCAGCCGCGTCCGTCTTGCCCGCAACCTGAAGGGGAAGCCCTTCCCCGGATGGGCCAAGAAGGCCGAGCGCGTGGCCGTCCTCGAGGAGATCCGCGGGGCGGTGGAGGGACTTCCCGAAATGTCGGAGTCCTTTTCCGAGAAGCTCGAGGATCTCTCACCGCTTGAGAAGCAGGTACTCGTCGAGCGCCACCTCATCAGCCGCGAGCACGCCGCGAAGGGGGCCGGCAGCGCCGTCGTCATGAACACGGCACAGACCCTCAGCTTCATGATCAACGAGGAGGACCACCTCCGGATGCAGGCGATCCGCGCGGGACTGCAGCTCGACGAGGTCTACAAGATGATCAACCAGACCGACACGGAGCTGGAGGATTCGCTCGATTTCGCCTTCCACAACGACCTTGGCTATCTCACCGCCTGCCCGACGAACGTCGGCACCGGCATGCGTGCCAGCGCCATGATGCACCTGCCCGGCCTTGTCATGTCGGAGCAGGTCAACAAGATCATCAACTCGGTCAACAAGATCGGCCTTGCGGTCCGCGGCCTCCACGGCGAGGGGACCGAAGCAATGGGGAACCTCTTTCAGGTCTCCAATCAGACCACGCTCGGCGAGGCCGAGGAGGAGATCATCGGAAGGCTGAACAGGGTGATCGCCCAGATCCTCGAGCACGAGCAGAACGCCCGCCAGATCCTGCTCCAGCAGCGCGCCGAGACCCTGCTTGACCAGATCGGCCGCGCTTACGGCATCCTCTGCCACGCCCACTCGATCACCTCCAAGGAGGCCCTCAACCTCCTCTCCTTCATCAAGATGGGTGTCGATCTCGGTCTCTTCCCCTCCAAGTGCCGCCTTCAGGTGGACGAGCTCTTCATTGAGACCCAGCCCGCCCATCTTCAGAAGGGGCTTCATGCCGTGAAACTGGGGGCCGATGAACGCGATTCCTTGCGCGCCGCCCTGATCCGCGCAAAATTAAAGCAGATGCCGGAGCCTGAGATCGGGAAGATCCCGACCAACGGAAACTCCGGTTCCACGACCACGTCCGACACAACGAAACCGAGCGAGGAATCATGATGAACAACTTCACTCCGCGGGCCCAGCAGGTCCTTGCCCTCTCACGCAAGGAAGCGGACCGCTTCAACCATAACTACGTCGGCACCGAGCATCTCCTCCTCGGGCTCATCAAGCTCGGCCAGGGGGTCGCCGTGAACGTCCTTCAGAAGATGGGCCTCGACCTCGAGACCGTCCGCCAGGAGGTCGAGAAGCAGGTCGGCTCCGGACAGGAGAACAAGATGTCCGGAAACATCCCCTACACGCCCCGCGTGAAGAAGGTGCTGGCCCTCGCCGGCAAGGAGGCGAAGGCCCTCCAGCATTCCTACGTCGGCACCGAGCACATCCTGCTCGGACTGCTCCGCGAGGGGGAGGGCGTCGCCGCCCAGGTTCTCAAGAATCTCGAGGTCGACCTCGACCGCACCCGCAACGAGGTACTCCGCGAACTCGACCCGAACTTCACCCCCTCCGAGGAGGATGAGGAAGGGGTGGAGGGGCTCGAGTCCGGCGAAGGCGAGGAGGCCACGGCCGGATCCGGCGGCCCCTCGCGCAAAGAGGCCAAGACCCCCGCGCTCAAGGCCTTCGGGCGCGACCTCACCGAGAGTGCCCGCAAGGGGGAACTCGATCCCGTCATCGGGCGTGCCGAGGAGATCGAGCGCGTCATCCAGATCCTCTGCCGCCGCAGCAAGAACAACCCCGTCCTCATCGGCGAGGCCGGCGTCGGCAAGACCGCCATCGCCGAGGGGCTCGCCCAGGAGATCGTGGCGGGTAGCGTCCCCGAGATCCTCGCCGAAAAGCGCGTTATCACCCTCGACCTCGCCCTCATGGTCGCCGGCACGAAGTACCGCGGCCAGTTCGAGGAGCGCATCAAGGCGGTGATGGACGAGATCCGCAAGAACAAGAACATCATCCTCTTCATCGACGAGCTTCACACCATCGTCGGGGCCGGTTCCGCCGAGGGGGCCATGGACGCCTCCAACATCATCAAGCCGGCCCTTAGTCGCGGCGAGCTCCAGTGCATCGGGGCCACCACGCTCAACGAATACCGCAAGTACATCGAGAAGGACTCGGCTCTCGAGCGCCGCTTCCAGTCCGTGAAGGTCGAGGCCCCCTCCGTCGAGGACACCATCCTCATCCTCAAGGGGATCCGTCCCAAGTACGAGGCGCACCACAAGGCCGTCATCACCGACGCCGCCCTTGAGTCCGCCGCCAAGCTTTCCGACCGTTACCTCACCGGACGCTTCCTGCCCGACAAGGCGATTGACGTCATGGACGAGGCCGGTTCCCGCGCCCGCATCGGGGCCATGACCCGCCCCCCTTCCACCAAGGATCTCGAGGCCGAGATCGACCGCATCCGCGGCGAGAAAGAGGCCGCCATCAAGGCCCAGGATTTCGAGAAGGCCGCCGCCCTCCGCGACACCGAGAAGAAGGCCAAGGAGGATCTCGAGACGGCCCTCTCCACCTGGCGCAAGGAGCGTGATGAGCGTGAGGTCATCGTCGGCGAGGACGAGATCATGCATGTCCTCTCCAAGTGGACTGGCGTTCCCTTGAACAGGATGGAGCAGAAGGAGACCCAGAAGCTCCTCGCCATGGAGGATGATCTCAAGAAGAAGGTCATCGGCCAGGACGAGGCTGTCACCGCCATCAGCAAGGCGCTCCGCCGCTCCCGCGCCGACCTCAAGGATCCGCGCCGACCGATCGGTTCCTTCATCTTCCTCGGCCCCACCGGGGTCGGAAAGACCTTCCTCGCCCGCTCGCTAGCGGAGTTCATGTTCGGCGATCCCGACGCCCTTATCCAGATCGACATGTCGGAGTACATGGAGAAGTTCACAGCCTCCCGGCTCATCGGCTCTCCTCCCGGATATGTCGGCTACGAGGAGGGCGGTCAGCTCTCCGAGGCGGTCCGCCGCCGTCCCTACTCCGTCGTGCTCTTCGACGAGATCGAGAAGGCCCACCCCGACGTCATGCACCTCCTGCTCCAGATTCTGGAGGAGGGGACCGTCACCGACAGCCTCGGTCGCAAGATCGACTTCCGGAACACCATCATCATCCTCACCTCCAACGTCGGTGCAGAGCTGATCAAGAAGCAGACCTCCCTCGGTTTCGGCGCGCCCAAGCACGACGAAGGCTACGACACCATGCAGGGCAAGATCCTCGAGGAGACCAAGAGGGTCTTCAAGCCGGAGTTCCTGAACCGTCTCGACGACATCATCGTCTTCCACACCCTCTCCAAGGAGATGCTCTCCCGCATCATCGATCTCGAGGTCTCCAAGGTCGCGGCGCGGATCAAGGAGAAGCAGATCCTCCTCGCCCTCGACGAGGCGGCCCGCGAGTTCCTCATCACGAAGGGTTACGATCCGACCTACGGCGCGCGTCCGATGCGACGCGCGGTCGAGCGTTACCTTGAGGATCCGATGGCCGAGGAGATCCTGCGCGGATCGTTCAAGGCCGGCGATCAGGTCCAGGTCACCCGGGACGGGGAGAAGCTTTCGTTCAAGGTTTCGGGGGGCACACCGCCCGCCAAAGCCAAGAAGGCCAAGGGGTAGGGAGAGGCGCTCAAGCCACACCCTCTCCTCCAGGTTCTCCAGATCACCTTCACCTTCACCTTCACCTTTTCCCGGGCGCATGTCGTTGCACACACCGCCCGGATCGGGCGCTTCACCGGAGCATCTCGATCGCTCCGTCGCGGAATTTCTGCGGCCCGGCCCTCCCCCTCTGCTGATTGATCAGAATGTCGGCGAGGCCTTGGAGAGGATCCGCTCCAAGGGCCTCGAGGAGCGCATCTTCTATTTCTATGTCGTCGACGGCGAGGGCAAGCTCTCCGGCGTCGTTCCCGCCAGGCGTCTCCTCACCGAACCACTGGAGCGCCGGATCGGCGAGGTGATGGTGCCGAGGGTGCTCTCGCTCCCCGAGGGAGCCACCCTGCTCGAGGCGTGCGAGTGCTTCATCCTCCACAAGTTCCTCGCCATCCCCGTGGTCGACGGGAAGAAGAGGCTGCTGGGCATCGTCGATGTCAGCATCTTCACCGACGAGGTCATGGAATTGAGCACTGGCGGCAACAACGACCAGCTCTTCCAGACCATCGGCATCCACATCCAGGAGCTGCAGCACGCCTCGCCGGTGAAGGCATTCCGTGTGCGTTTCCCATGGCTCGCAGCCACGGTTTCCGGCGGTGTCCTCTGTGCGGTGCTTGCCGGCCTTTTCGAGGCGACCCTTCAGCAGAAGGTGGTTCTTGCCGTCTTCATGGCCCTGGTTCTCGGTCTCGGTGAAGCGGTGGCCGCACAGTCGCTGGCCCTGACCGTCCAGTCGCTCCCCGCCACGCGTGTCCGTTGGAAGTGGCTTCGTGTGAAGCTCCTGAGGGAAGCGGTCACCGCGCTCTTGCTCGGCATCATGGCCGGGAGTGCCGTGGCTCTCATGGTCGGCCTCTTCTGGCGCGATCTTCCCGCATCCCTCTCCATCGGCGGCAGCGTCACGGTCTCGGTCCTTGTCGCCGCACAGCTCGGCATCCTTGTCCCTGTCATCCTCCGCATCGTCCACTGGGATCCCAAGATCGCTGCCGGACCGATCACCCTGGCGGCGGCCGATCTGTTTACCGTCACTTGCTATCTGGTCACCGCCAAACTCGTCCTCGGGTAGGCTCGCGATCTCGGCGGATAACTGCGTTGGCCTGCGGTCGCCGTAGGATTTGTCTGCCGATCGTCCCCGATCTGGCATCCTCGTGCCAGCTGGCACGAGGTCTTTTCGGCCTAAGCCTCGAATGACATCGACGAAGGAGAGGCAAGCAAAGCCGCGTTGCCGCGCACCTTTTTTACGGCTTTTGACGGCACTTTGCTCCCACAAAGCGGTGCCGCACCTCGCGAGGCTGCCTTGCGGCAGTCTTCCGCGCCTCTTCCCAGAGGCTTTGTTCTTGGCCGTCTTGTTTTCCATCCGAGCTTGCAAGCCATTGACCCGAACTCCGCATAGAATCGGCTACGGGAAGCCTCAACGTAAGCGAAGCAACGACCGGGCAAGCAAAGCGCCAAATCAACAAAGTTGGCCTCCGTGCCACGCCACGAAGCCAACGGCTTTCTGGCCTTTGGCTTGGATCTCCGCAACCCTTTGGGCTGTGTACCTTTGCCCGTTTTCCTGGGTTGCTTGCTGGGACGAGACCACTGTGGGCATTGCCGCTACGCTTCGTGCCTTGGAAAACTGGCAAATGCTCAACAGCGGCCTGAATGGGATTTAATCAGCAGTTCCCTAGAGCGAAGCCGTAGTAAACCTAAGGCGAGTGAATACTGGGCCGTGGAAACGGCTGGAATATTCTATGCTTGCGTAGACCCTTCAGGGCGCTACCCGCGGGAAGCGAGAGCGGCAACAATGCGCCGCTATTCGCCAAAAGTCCCAGCCAGCGCCAAAGAGATGCCCCGCGGTGCCGTTAGGTCGCGATCCCGTTCCCAATATAGGTTAGGGTGGAGACCTCCGAGCGGACCGCTGACCTCCAGTGAAGGCCTGTCATTGTTCCGCGCGGTTCAGCCTCCGGTTTGATCACATCGGATCGGGAGCATACAGACCGAATCCCGAACACCGCAGGGCAAATTCAAAAATTTAGAGAACGACAACCATGTTCATGGTTCGAAGGTTCAGCCGCGGATCTCGGCACCTGCCGATTCCCGAAGCCGGGTGACGATCCGCGCGAGCGCATCGTTCACCTCTTCCGTGGTCAAGGTTCGGTCGGCGTGCTGGAAAGTCAAGGCAACGGCCAGGGACTTTTTGCCAAGAGGAACCTTTTCACCCTTCGGATCGCTGAAGATGTCGAACGGAATGATGCCGGTCAGCAGCTCCTCCTTGGCGGCGAGGGCTGACTCCTCGACAACGGCGTAAGGCACGGCGGCATCGAGCAGTAGCGCGAGATCGCGGCGGACGGAGGGGAACTTAGGAAGGGCGGCGGTCCCCTTGGAGACGACGGCGGTTGAGGATTTCTCCAGAGGTGCGAGATCCAGTTCCGCGACAAGGATCTGACCCTGATGACCGCCGACCATCACCTCGCGGGCATCGGCGGGTGAGAGGATGCCGAGGAGACCGGCGGGCTTGCCGCTGATCAGGATCTCGAGAGCCAAAGGAAGCCGTGCATGGCTTGCGGCGCGGAAAGTGACGGCACCAAACCGGGAAAGCACGCCCTTCAGGTCAAAGAGGTCGAGCGGGCGGGCGGGCTCTCCGCGCCAGTTTTCACCATGAACACGCCCCGTCATCACGAGGCCGAGACGGAGGCGCTCTTCGGCCTTGTTCTTTTCCGGGGTCTGGTAGACGCGGCCGATCTCGAAGAGTCGGACCGATTCGGCACCGTGACGGAGATTGCGGGCCACGGAATCAAGCAGGCCGGGGATCAGGCTGCCACGGAGCGTCGAGTGTTCCTCGCCCATCGGATTGCGGACGGCGATCACGCCTCCGGTGGAGAAGGCTTCCTGGTCGCGGCTCCCGGTCAGGGTGCCGCTACGGGCCTCGTGGAATCCCGCTCCGGCAAGTCGGCGGCGCAGGCTGAGCGCGAAGTCATAGGAACGGTCTGCCTCGCTGGAGAGGGCGGCCCCCGCATGGAGACGGGAGGTGATGTTGCCGATTCCGTGGAGGCGGGCTACCTCCTCGATGAGGTCCACCTCCCGGGTCAGATCGTTGCGCCAGGCGGGGATCTCAAAGCCATCCGTGACCTGCCTGAGACCCAGCTTGGCAAGAAGAGCGGCGATGCCGGCATCATCAAGATCGATGCCGAGGAGCGATCGGACACGGTCACCCCGCAGCGTCACCACGCGCGGTGCGGGAAGCGATCCTGCGACGGCCAGTTCGGAGGAGGCGTTTCCACCGGTGACCTCCAGGATGAGTGCGGTGGCGCGCGCCGAAGCGGCAAGAGCACCGGCGGCATCCACGCCGCGCTCGAAGCGGTAGCTGGAATCGGTCGAGAGTCCGTGAGCCCGGGCGGCGCGACGAATGATACCGGGCGTAAAGACGGCGCTCTCCAGCAGGATGGAGGTCGTGCCGTCGGACACCCCGCTCGCCTTGCCGCCGGTGATTCCAGCCAAAGCAAGAACCCCCTGAGCTCCCTTGGAGTCGGCAATGACGGGATCGCAGGGCGTCAGCTGATGCTCCGAGCCATCGAGAGCGGTGAACTTCTCCCCCTCGGCGGCCATGCGGACGCCCAATGCTCCCGCTACCGTTCCGGCGTCAAAGGCATGAAGCGGCTGTCCCGTCTCGAACATCACGAAATTGGTGATGTCGACGATGTTGTTGATCGGACGCAATCCGACGGACTCGAGCCGCTTGCGGAGCCACTCGGGACTGGGGGCGACCTTCACACCCTCGATGCGGCGGATGCTGTAGAAGGAGGAGGCGTCGTGAGCGGCAATGGCGGCGATGGAAGCATCCTCCTTCGTGGAGGGAAGGGAGGGGGCGGGACTGATCAGTTCCCCGCAGCCGAACGCGGCGGCCTCGCGGGCGACGCCGAGGTGACCGAGCCAGTCGGGACGGTTCGGCGTGATCTCGATCTCAAAGACCTCCTCGGCGGGAAACAGCTCGGTCAGCGGTGTGCCGATCGTGGTCGCGGGATCAAGAATAAGCAACCCATCGGCGCCTTCGCCGAGACCCAGTTCCTTGGAACTGCACATCATTCCCTCGCTCTCCACGCCGCGAAGCTTGCCGACCTTGATCTTGAAGTCACCAGGCATGACGGCGCCGGGTTGCGCGAGCGGCACCTTGTCCCCGACCTTGTAGTTCTTGGCGCCACAGACGATCTGGCGCGGCGTTCCGCTCCCGTCATCGACCTTGCAGACGCTGAGGCGGTCGGCATTCGGGTGCTGGACCGACTCGAGGATCCGGGCGGCGACCACCTTGGCGGTTGAGACGCCGTTGGACTCGACGGCCCCCACCTCGAGACCCGCATCGGTCAGGATCCGCGCGATCTCGGAGGCCGGTTTGTCGGTGCGGAGATGGTCCCGCAGCCAGGAGAGGGAAATTTTCATGCCGTGAATCGCGAAAGGAAACGAAGGTCGTTCTCGGTGAGCATCCGGATGTCGGAGACGCCGGTGAGATTCATGGCGAGGCGGTCGAGGCCGAAGCCGAACGCAAAGCCGCTCACCTTCTCCGGATCGTAGGCGCTGTCACCGCGCTGCTTATTGACCTCCTCGAAGACGGCGGGATCGACCATGCCGCAGCCGGCCAACTCCATCCACTTGCCGCCGAGCGCCTCGGTGCGCAGATCAATCTCGTAGCTCGGTTCGGTGAAGGGGAAGAAGTGGGGGCGGAACCGGATCTCTGTGCCGGATCCGAAAAGCTCGCGGAAGAAAAATTCGATCGTCCCCTTGAGGTCGGCAAGGCTCACGCCGGGAGCGACATAGAGTCCCTCCATCTGGGTGAACTGGGCCAGATGCGTGGCGTCGACCTCGTCGCGGCGGTAGGCGGCGCCGGGAGCAATGATGCGGATCGGGGGCGGATTGGCCACCATGGTCCTGATCTGGATCGAGGAGGTGTGGGTGCGGAGAAGCCGCCCGTCGGGAAGATAGAAGGTGTCCTGCTCGTTGCGCGCGGGATGGTCGGCAGGGGTGTTCAGCGCGTCGAAGCAGTGCCACTCGGTCTCGATGTCGGGGCCGTCGGCGATGGCGAAGCCGAGCCGGCGGAAGATCTGGACGGCGCGGTCGACCAGCAGAGTGAGCGGGTGGAGCGACCCCGCCTCGGGAGCCGTGCCCGGAAGGGATGCGTCGATGGAAGCGAACGCGGCTGCGTCGGCCTGTGCGGTGAGGGCGTTTTCCTTCTCCTCAAGGGCTGCCGTGACGGCGGTGCGCAGGTCGTTGAGAAGCTTCCCCATGACGGGGCGCTCCTCCTTGGAGAGGCTGCGCATTCCCTCGCTGAGCAGCGAGACGGAACCGGTCTTGCCGAGGAAGCGTACGCGTGCCTCCTTCAGCGCCGAGGCGTCGGACGCTCCCGCGACTGCGGAGAGCGCCTCGAGCCTGAGCTGTTCAATCTGGGTTTCCACGGAATGTTTCCGGGGGAAAGCCCGGGGTCTGCCTTAAGGTGCTTAGGCTGCTTTGGCCGCAGTCTTCGGCTTGGCCTCGAAAGCGGACTTGGCCTTGGCGACGATCTGGGCGAAGGCACCCTCATCCTGGATCGCGATGTCCGAAAGGACTTTACGGTCGAGCAGGATGTTGGCGGCCTTGAGACCCTCGATAAAGCGGTTGTAGCTGATACCCTGGGCACGGACGGCGGCGTTGAGACGTACGATCCAGAGGGAGCGGACGTTACGCTTGCGGGTCTTGCGATCGCGATACGCCCAGTACTTGCCCTTCATGCGGGCATCCTTCGCGTAGCGGAAGAGTTTGGAACGGCGGCCGCGGTATCCGCTGGCCTCTTCGATGACCCGCTTGCGGCGTGCGCGACTTGCGGGGGAATTGGTGGCTCTAGGCATCTGTCATTCCCTTCGCTGTGACACGAAGGGCCTCGTCGGGCAGGCTGTTTGTTATTGTTCGATCCGGGATCTCACCCGCCCGGGCAGACCGGAAAACTTCCGGCCAGATCCTCGGATCGTATGGTTTCTGGTCGTTTTACCTGAGACCGAAAGGCAGGCACGCCTTCACACGGGCAACATCGGTGTCGTCAACGACGACCTGTTTGCCGAGCTTGCGCTTGCGCTTGGAGCTCTTGGACTCGAGAAGGTGACGCCGACCGGCCTTCGAACGGACGACCTTGCCCGTGGCGGTTATTTTGAACCGTTTGGCCACGGACTTCTTGGTTTTGCTGCGGGCGATGGCTTTTGGCATGGGGGCTGGAAGATTTCAGAGTGAGGGCTACTTGGCAACTATAAAAAGGTAAAAGGGGTTTAGGCTGAAGGCGGAGTGACCGCAGGAGGAAAGATTCACAGGGATCCGTAACGGATGCGAAGCAACGGTCGGGCTAGCCAAGAGGATGAAAGGAATGGGCTAAAGACTGAAGGGAGTGAGTGAACGATCCAAAGAGAATCAGACCGCGCTACCTTGACCAGGTGGGCTCGGTAACCTTGCCGAGGCCGCTCACGACGGGCGTGGACTTTCCGGTCGGGACATCGAGCAGGGAGATGGTGCCGCCGGTGCTGTAGACGAGGTGGCGGGAATCGGCGCCCCAGACGGGGTTCTCGCCCTGGGCGACGATGCGGGCCCCACCGCCGCCACTGCCAAGATCCATGACGGCGATGGCAAACCCTCCGCCGGAGCGGACGTTGAAGGCGAGGCGCTGGCCGTCAGGAGACCAACTCGGCTCGGTGCAGTATCCGAACCCGGTCGGAATCATCCGTCCGCCACCCCCACCCGCACCGATGCGGTAGAGCTGGGGCGATTCGCTCTCGTCGCCGGAATAGATGATCTCGCCGCCGTCGGGGGACCATGCCGGGGAGGATTCACAACCGCGGGTGCGGGTGAGCCGGCGCGCACCGCCGCCGAGGCCGATGATGTAGAGTTCGGGATTCCCGTCCTTGCTGACGGAGCAGGCAAGCTGGCCGCCGTTGGGCGAGAATCGTGCTCCGGAATTGGTGCCCGGGAACTTCACGAGACGGACGCGGGAGCCGGTGGCCAGATCGATGACGTAGATGTCGGCGTAGCCGGCCTGATACCCCGTGTAGGCGAGCTTGCGGCCGTCGGGACTGAGGGCCGGTGAGACGCTCAGGCCGTTGTCATGGGTGAGTTGGCGGCCGTTGGCACCGTCGTAGTCGGCGAGGTAGACTTCCTTGCGTCCGCTACGGTTGCTGATGAAGGCGATGGTGCTCGAGGCGATGCCCTTGTGTCCGGTGAGGGTCTCGACGATGTCATCCACGAACTTGTGCGCGGCGACCCGGGGTGAACCGCTGTAGCTCTTGGAGAGAACGACCTCGTTTCCCTTGGTGACCTTCCCCTGCAGCACGCCGCCGGCCGCGGTGCCGCTGACGGTGAAGCTGGCCATGCCGGGCTGCACGAGGGCGAACCATCCGGCGAGGCCAAGGTCGTTCTGGACGACCTTCGAAACGGCCGCCCCGTCGCTGCCGCCGATGCCGGAGAATGCTACGTTCAGGGCATCGCTCTTGCGGACGGTGATGGTCGGCGCCTCGGCGGCCGTGGCCATCGGCGCGCCGGCAACAAGTGCGAGGAGAAGCAGGAGGAGGGTGATGTGGAGACGTGCCGTGATCATGGGATGCGTGGTTGTTGTTTTGGCAAAGAAAGGGTGTTTGGCAAGAACGCTGTGGTGAGCATTCCGGGCAATCATGATCGGTAACGGGTGCGGGTCGCGCAGGAGCCCAGAATCTCCAGGCGGACCGACAGCCTGCGCGCACCGGCCAGCGCCTTGCGGACCTTCGGTTCGGCCTCCGCCCCCTCGACCTCGAGGTAGAAAACATAGGTCTCAGGCTGCCCGGGTACGGGACGCGAGACGATGCGGCAGAGGTTCACCCCGGCTCGGGCGAACGGGCCGAGAAAACGGTGAAGGCTTCCCGATGTCTGCGGAAGCGCCGCGACGATGGCGGTCTTGCAGCGGGTTTTTCCGGAAGCGGGCGCTTTTGCGGCGACCTTGGAAGTCGAAGGCGCTGCGGCGATCACGAAGAAGTGGGTCACGTTCACCGCCTCGGGACGGACGGGGAACTTCAGGATGGAGAGACCGTAGAGCGCGGCGGCTCCGGGGGCCGCCAGGGCGGCCGAGGTGGCGGAGCGTGCGGCTTTCCTAGCAGCCTCGGCCGTGCTGGAAGACTCGATCATCGTGACGCCCGGCAGATTCCGTAGGATCCATTCCCGATGATGGCGGAGCGGCATGACATGGGAATAAAGGGTTCTCAGGGCGGCAAACTTTGCCCCTTTTTTCCCAAGCAGCGCGAGCCGCACATCAAGGGCCAGTTCCTCCGTGACAAAGAGATGGCCCGCCTCCTCGATGAGAAGATCGACCGTCTCGGTGATGGTTCCCCCGGAGGAGTTCTCAATAGGCACGATGCCGGATGCCGCGGCACCCGATCGCACGGCGTGGAAGACTTCGCTGATGGTTGCGCAGGGAAGGCCCTTTCCCTTGGGATAACGGCGCAACGCCACGAGATGCGAGAAGGTCCCCTCGGGGCCAAGGTAGGCGACGGCTGCTGATGGCATGACCGGATGATTTATGCTGTCTGGAAGGACGCGGGGCAAGTGCATCCGGAACCCGATCATCGGGGGAGCAGTGGGTCCGTGTTGATTTCCTCACCCGTCGGGAGCAATAAAGAGGGGTGAGGTCGACACCCCATTTGCTTCTCCCTCTCCTCCTTCCGGCACTTCTGGCGCTTCTGGCAGGCGGATGCTCCCTCCGCACAAAGCCCGCTCAACCCTCCCAAAGCACTTCGAAATCGCCGACGGGCTTTCTTTCCGCCCTCGCTCATCCCTTTGGAATGGGGCGCCCCAAACCGACGCCACCTCCGAAGGCGTTACCTCTCCGCCATGTCGGGACGGTACGGACCCTCTCCAACGACGGGAGCTACGTCATCGCGGAACTGGAAGCGGGCATCATGGTCGCGACGGGCATGGAGTTGCTGGTCACGGCCACGGGCGGGGACCCTGCCCGACTGAAAGTGGCCGAAATCCAGCCACCCTACTTCGTGGCCGACATCCTCAGCGGCCACCCGGAACAGGGGGATCGCATCCAGCAGTAATCTAGAGATGGCTCGTGGGTAGGCCGGATTGACTCCAGCGCCTTTTCGCGCCAGCATCATTTTTTGTTAATCACCTTAATGATTAAGGATCCAGGAACCCTGCTCCCGGCCGCCCTTTCCTTAAGTTTCCTTAATGACTTGCCACCTATGAACCCTTCCAAGGAACAACCGCTCAGTCATGACGATATCGGCTCTCTCGCCGACATCGTCATGGTCATGCAGCGCCGGTTGATGGCGAGTCTCATGGGCGAGTTGGCACGGGGAAAGGTCTCCTTTCCGCAGTTCTTCCTGCTGGGTCACCTCTGTGCGCAGGGGGGAACCGGCATGAGTCGCATCGCGGAACTGATGAACCACAGCACCCCCGCGGCAACAGGCCTCGTCCAGCGCCTGGAAAAGCTCGGCTATGTCCGGCGCAGCCATGAAGCGGATGATCGGCGCAAGGTGACCGTGGCGGCCACCCCGAAGGGCAAGCGCCTGGTCGAGGGCATCCGGCAGGAAATGATAGGCAACCTGGAGAAGGTGATGGGCCGGCTGGATCCCGGGGAACAAAACGCTTGGTTGGACATTTACCGGAAAATCCACGAATACTGCACCTCTTGCCACCGATGAAACATCCCGCTTTCCTTCTTGCTGCTCTCTGGGCAGGGCTTTCCATGGCCCTTGTCGCTCAGCAACCGGCCGCTAACGACGCCAGTATCCAAGGGATCTCGGTGGGATCTCAGCCCCCCGTCGAGGCGGGAACGAATCTCCCGATCGGGGCGACCAACCTTCCCTCCTCTTCCGACCTATCCCCGACCGGAGCGTCGGTGCTCCCCGAACTTGCCACCAATCCCCCGGCCCCCCCCGAGGGACTGAATGCAGGCACGAACAGCTTCACCAACCTCCCGTCTCTCCCGGCCCCCGATCTCCCGACCGCCCCGCTGATCACCAACCCGATCACTCCGGAATCACTCCCGGCACCCCTCCCTGAAACGACGACAGGGCCCATCCCTCTGCCCACCCCTACGACCAATTATTTCGGGCTGATCGACAAGATCATGAAGCTCGTCAAGGACGTGCCCCTGACGGCGGAGGCCCTTGCCAAAGCAGGCAACAAGATCGTCCCCGGCGTCATCGCGAAGGATGCCAAGAGGATGAATGTCGATGAAGTGGTCCAGTATGCCCTGGCACACAATCCCGATATCCTGACCGCCGTCCAGAACATCCAGCGAGCCTCAGGCAACTACATCAACGTCCGCGCCGGCCTCCTTCCGAAGCTCAATGTCCAACCGGGATACACATGGCTCGATCCCCAGATCCAGAACGGTCAGACGCCTCCCGGATACGGCAGTAGCGGTGGAATCCCCAGCGTTCAGGTCAACCAGGCATGGAACATCAACTTCCAGGGTACCCAGCTTCTCTACGACGGATGGAAGACCCCCTCCCTTACGGAAGCGGCCAAGCTCTCCGAACAGATCGCCTATTTCCAACTCCGCCAAACCATCGACCGCGTGGTGGCGGACGTGGTGCGGCAGTTCTACCAGGTCGTCCTGAACCGCGCCCTTGTCATCGCGAACGAGCAGCAGGTGGCGCTCTACAGCACCCAAGTCACCGACCAGCAGAGTCGTTACGATGCAGGCACCGTTCCCCGCTTCAATGTCCTTCAGGCGCAGGTCCAGATGGCCAACGCCATGCCTCCGTTCATCGCCGCCGAAAACAACCTCCGCGTTTCCCTGTTCCGACTCGTCCAGCTGATCGGCATGGACTATCCGAACATCCAGAACGTGAAGATCCCCTTCGATGTCAACGGGGAGCTCGGATACTACCCCCGCAAGATCGACGAGAACGCCTCGATCCACACGGCTCTTCAGCGCAACCCCTCGCTCAAGGCCCAACGCTCCAACATTCTGGTCACGGCGAAGCAGGTGACCGCGGCCATCTCGGGCTGGCTCCCGACGATCAATGCCAATGGCGGCTATCAGATCCAGAGCTACAAGTATGACCAGAGCCTCTCGGAGACCATCGAGGGATGGTTCTTCGGGGCCACTGGCAGCTGGGCGATCTTTGACGGCCTGGCCACTTACGGCGCGGTCAAGCAGGCCAAGGCAACCATGCAGAGTGCCAAGATCTCCTATGACAACTCCGTCCGCGGCGTGGTCACCGAGGTCCAGACAGCGATCTCCAACCTCCAGCAGGCCAAGGAAACCATCGAGAGCCAGAGAGCCACTGTGGAACAGGCGGCCGAGGCCCTGAGACTCTCCCGCGAGCGGCTCGATGCAGGCGCCGGCGTCCAGCTTGACGTGATCAATGCACAGGTCCAGCTCCTCCAGGCCCAGACCTCTGTTCTTTCCGCTCTCTTCCAATACATCTCCGCGACCGCTGAATACGACCGCGCCCTCTCGCTTCACACGCAGTACGAGGAACTCTTCGACGATCCCCTCAACAAATGGGAGAAAGCTCGCTATCAGTCACTCAATGCGGAGAACCGCGCCCGTCCCCAGCTTCCGAGATCGATGCGGAAGGATGATCCCCTGCCGCCGGGAGTGAAGTTCGACGATCTGATCAAGAGCTCCACCGTGCGAAAGCAGGAGCAGCCCTTGGACCCGAAGGCCAAAGGCAAGTCCTCCAAGAAGACCAACGGGAACGACAAGAAACCCGTCGATTGAGCGAAAACCATCCCACCGTGGCGGTCGTCCCGATCTCGGTTCACGAATCGGCTTCACGGGTCGACGCGCGATTCATCGGGCGGATACCCGGCATTGGGGTCAACCTTGAGCGCGATGCTGCGATGGCGGCACTGGCGCCGCATCAACGCAGGTTACTCGCGGAGCAGGGACTCGCCAGTCACCCCTTGGTCACCGCCGAGCAGATCCACGGGGCGGAGATTGCCATCGTCGAGGAACCCTCGGTAAAGCCGATTCCAGGCGTCGATGGCCTGCTGACCATGACCCGCGGCATCACGCTCGGGATTTCGGTCGCCGACTGCGCCCCCGTCTGGATCGTCGCCCGGGACGGCTCCGCAGGAGCCCTCCTGCATTCGGGAAAAAAGGGGACCGAATCGGGCATCGTTCCGAGAGGGATCCGCGAACTCTGCGCGCGAACCGGATTGCCTCCCTCTGGACTGAGCGTGACCATCGGCCCCTGCATCCGCCCCCCCTGCTACGAGATCGATTTCGCCGCGGAGATCCGCAGACAGGCCGAAGGGGAAGGGGTTTTGGAAATCCATGACGAGGAAATCTGCACGGCATGTCATCCGGAGCGCTACTATTCGTACCGCCGCGAGAAAGGAATGACCGGAAGGATGCTGGCGACCCTGACCCTGGGTTGAAGCCAGGTTTTGCAGTGAAATCCGGCTTGCAGAGAAGCCATGTTCACCCAGGTGGTGAGGGGATCGCAGGCACATAGAGAGTAAAAAACACGGAACTCAGCCGCGACTCCTGCTCCTTCCTTCAAAAAACCCTTCCTTCGATAGCGATCCTTGTCGCCCCAAGACACCACTCTCCCCGGCCGGATGCGACCAGTTGACCAAAAAGACCCGTGCCGGGAATCAGCATGGAGCGTTGACCCAAAGCCGAAGGCGCCTATTCTGATGATGCATGCGGGGGAGCCAGCCGGCTGAGAGGTCCGTAACATCAACCGGACGACCCTTTGAACCTGACACGGGTAATGCCGTCGAAGGGAGAAGACTCAGGCTTTGGCATCTTCTCTCAAGTGTTTAAATCCACACCACCCATGACAACACCAACCGTTGCAGAATACGTCCTCACCCGTCTTTCCCAGCTCGACATCGACAAAATTTTCGGAGTTCCCGGAGATTACGCGTTCTCTATCGACGATGCCGCCGAGAATGTCCCCGGACTTGAATGGGTCGTCTGTGCGAATGAACTGAACGCCGCGTATGCCGCCGACGGCTATGCCCGCGTCCGTGGGGCGGCGATCCTCACCACGACCTACGGCGTGGGCGAACTCTCCGCGATCAACGGTGTCATGGGGAGCCTGGCCCACCGACTGCCCGTCTTTCACCTGGTTGGAATGCCGAGCGAACGCATCCAGAGGCAGGCACTCATCACCCATCACAACCTCGGCGACACTAACTACGACCGATTCATCGCGATTTCGGGTGCCGCCGCCTGTGTGACCGCCATCCTGACGCCGGACAACTGCATCGACGAACTCGAACGTGCGATCCGCGAGGCGCTGCGCCAGAGCAAGCCCGCCTACATCGTGATCTCGGAGCTCTCCGGGTACACTCCTCTGGTCGGCACTCCAGTCACCGGCAAACCCATCGGGCAAATCAAGCGCCAACAGAGCGCCCCCGCCGAACTCGAGGCCTCTGTAACCTCCATCATGGCGAGGCTTGAAAAGGCAAAGAATCCCGTCGCGCTCGTCACAGCCCTTACTGCCCGCTACGGAATCCGTGACAAAGCCCGCGAACTCGTCAAAAAGATCAATCTCCCCGCTGCGGTCACTCCTTGCGACAAGGGGGTTCTCGACGAATCGATGCCGCAGCACATCGGGCTCTACAACGGGAAGATGTCCACCCCCTCCTCCGTCAAGCAGGTCATCGAGGGGGCCGACCTCGTGCTCGACATCGGGGGAATGATCCCCGCCGAACTCAACACCGGCCTCTTTTCCGACGATCTCGACCCTTCGAGGGTCGTCTCGATCCGGGACAATCACGTTCAACTCGGGGACAAGGTCTTCGCGAACACGGCGATCGAAGATGTGATCGACGCACTCCTCTCCAGGGTGACGCCCCGAACCGAGTCAGTTGTTTCGGAAAAGGCCTTGCTTCCTGTCAAGGGCACCGGGTCAGACACACTCTCATCCTCTACCTTTTATCCCCGCCTCCAGCGTCTTCTCAAATCCGGGGACACGCTAGTCATCGAGACCGGCACCTGCATGTTCCATCTCAACGGCATGCTGCTTACCGAGGGGGTCGAGGCCGAGGGGCAAGGGCTCTGGGGCTCGATCGGCTGGGGAACTCCTGCAACCCTAGGCGTTTGCATGGGTAAGAAGAGCGGTCGCACCTGGATGGTCACCGGCGACGGCTCCCACCAGCTCACGCTCAATGAACTCGGGGTGATGGGCCGCTACGGAATCAAGCCCGTGATCTTCGTCCTGAATAACGACATCTACGGCGTCGAGGACATGGTCAGCGAGCGCGGCCACCTCTACGACGATCTGGCCAAGCTGAACTACCACCTTCTCCCGGAGGCTTTCGGATGTAAGGGATGGCTTTCGGCCAAGGTCGGCACCGTTGCCGAACTCGAGGAAGTCCTCGCCAAAATCGAGAAGCACGACGGGGCGGCCTATGTCCAAGTCCTCATCCCTGAGTCGGAAAGCCAGCCTCTCCCTGCGGAGGATCTCGACAGGGACTACAAGCTCAAGATACCCCCCGTCGGTTAAAAACCTCACTCTGCGGTCACACTCCCCTATTGACCCGCCGAGGAGCCCCCGTATGCTCGGTGACACATGCGGGGGAGCCAGCCGGCTGAGAGGTCCGTAACATCAACCGGACGACCCTTTGAACCTGACACGGGTAATGCCGTCGAAGGGAGAAGACTCAGGCCACGCCGTGCACCCCACGCGTGGCCCTTCCTTTTTTATCCTTCAGCCTTCAGTCTTCAACCTATCCACCTCTCCCAATGATCGCCCCAAAAGAATCCCTCGAACCCAGCCACGCAGATCTCTCGAGCACCGACGCCCTTCCCGCCAGCACCCGGGTCTATGTCGAAGGATCCATCCACCCTGAGATCCGCGTCCCGATGCGCGAGATCGAGCTATCCCCGACGAAGAACTTCTCGGGCGAACTGGAGTCGAATGCCCCCGTCCGCGTCTACGACTGCAGTGGTCCCTGGGGTGATCCCGACTTCGAGGGTGATTCCTCGGAGGGACTTCCAGCGCTTCGCTCCGCATGGATCGAGAAACGCGGCGATACCGCACCCTACCAGGGCCGCGAGGTTCAACCGATGGACAACGGCTACCTCTCGGGCAAGCATGCCGAATTCGCCAGCACCGCCGAGCGGAACCGTCTGATCGAGTTCCCTGGACTGAAGAGTGCCCAGCGCAAGCCTCGCCGGGCCTCGGCGGGCCACCCGGTCACCCAGCTCTGGTATGCCCGCCAGGGAATCATCACCCCCGAGATGGAATTCATCGCGATCCGCGAGAACATGGGCCGTGCCCAGCAGACCAAACTCGCGGAACTCGACCGGGACATCGTCCGCAACGAGCTCGACAAGCAGCATGCGGGATCCGGACAGCTTTCGAGCAGTCCTTATACCCCCTCGATCTTCGGCCGATTCCCGCAGCGTATTCCGGCGGAAATCACGCCCGAGTTCGTCCGCTCCGAGGTCGCCGCCGGCCGCGCCATCATCCCGTCAAACATCAACCATCCGGAGCTCGAGCCGATGATCATCGGGCGTAACTTCCTGGTGAAGATCAACGCCAACATCGGCAACAGCGCCGTTGCCTCCTCCATCGAGGAAGAGGTCGAGAAGATGCGTTGGGCCACCAAGTGGGGGGGCGACACCGTCATGGACCTCTCCACCGGCAAGAACATCCATGCCACCCGCGAGTGGATCCTGCGCAACTCACCCGTCCCGATCGGCACCGTACCGATCTATCAGGCGCTTGAGAAAGTGAACGGCAAGGCTGAGGACCTCACCTGGGAGATCTTCCGCGATACTTTGATCGAGCAGGCCGAGCAGGGTGTCGACTACTTTACGATCCACGCCGGTGTCCTCCTCCGCTTCGTCCCGCTCACCGCCAAGCGCATGACCGGCATCGTCAGCCGCGGCGGTTCGATCATGGCGAAGTGGTGCCTCGCCCATCACAGGGAGAACTTCCTCTACACCCACTGGGATGACATCTGCGACATCATGGCAGCCTACGATGTCAGCTTCTCCATTGGCGACGGTCTCCGCCCCGGCTCCGTGGCTGACGCCAACGACGAGGCCCAGTTCGGTGAACTCAAGGTGCAGGGCGAACTCACCGAGCGCGCCTGGGCCAAGGGGGTCCAGGTCATGAACGAGGGTCCTGGTCATGTCCCGATGCACATGATCGAGGAGAACATGGCGAAGCAACTCGAGTGGTGCCACGAGGCCCCCTTCTACACGCTCGGCCCCCTCACCACCGACATCGCCCCCGGCTACGACCACATCACCAGCGGGATCGGCGCCGCCATGATCGGCTGGTATGGCTGCGCCATGCTCTGCTACGTCACGCCCAAGGAACACCTCGGCCTGCCGAACAAGAAGGATGTGAAGGATGGCGTGATCACCTACAAGATCGCCGCCCACGCCGCCGACCTCGCGAAGGGTCACCCCGGCGCCCAGTACCGAGACAACGCCCTCTCCAAGGCCCGCTTCGAGTTCCGCTGGGAGGATCAGTTCAACCTCGGCCTCGATCCGGTCACCGCACGGGAATTCCACGACGAGACGCTTCCGCAGGAGGGTGCAAAGTCAGCCCATTTCTGCTCCATGTGCGGCCCTCACTTCTGTTCAATGCGCATCTCTGAAGATGTTCGCCGTTATGCCGCTGAAAAAGGCATCGCCGAAGAAGAGGCCTTGAAGGCGGGAATGGCAGAAAAGTCGAAAGAGTTTTCTGCCACTGGCGGCGAACTCTATACCAAAGCCTGATGCGCATTGATCCGATGAGCCGAGGCCGTTGGGAACGGCCGAGTCAGAGCCACCGAAGGTGGGCCCGAAGGGCGCCGTCGATGGGCATCGACGGCGTCAATATCAGCGAGGACGTCCGCAAATACGCCGCCGCCCAAAACCTCTCCGAGGAAGAAGCCCTCAAGAAGGGGATGGAGGAGAAGTCCGCCGAGTTCGTGAAGCAGGGCGCGGAGGTTTACACGAAGGCCTGAGGAATCCCTGATCAAATCCCATCACGACCGCATGAAAGTCGAGCGACTCAAGTACATCATCTGGGCAGCAGACATGAACCGCGCCGTGAAATTCTACACCGACGTCTTCGGGGGTGCCGTGATCAAACAGAATGAGGTGATTAGCGAAGTCTCCATCTGCGACGGCATCATCGGCATCCATGGTGGAGGGGAAGGAAAGCGCACCTGGACAGGCTTGAGTTTCCAGGTGCCCGATGTCCTGACAGGAGCTGCGGAGATCGTCGCTGCAGGCGGCCAACTTCTCCGCGAACCTCAACCGGAGAACGGGGAACCACCTCATCTGGCCATGTGCACCGATCCCGAAGGGAATGAAATCATGCTGAGCAGGAAGAGGCATTGAAGCCCCTTCCATCGCTACCCTTGCCCTAATCGCTTCCTTCGCGTTCAATCACCCCTTCTTGCGGGATACGTATGCCGGCTAACGCGCGTTCACTTCTAACTATTCACCCCTTTCCTTTTCCTATGAACATCACCAAAGGCTCCGTCGTCCTCTTCGACTACACCCTCACCGACGACGACAAAGAAATCATCGACTCCTCCAAGGATGGAGGCCCTCTCGCCTACCTACATGGCGAGGGACAGATCGTGAAGGGATTGGAAAAAGTGATGGAAGGGAAGAAGGCTGGTGATTCCTTTCAAGTCAGCGTCTCACCCGGGGAAGGCTATGGGCTCCCCGACCCCGCAAAGATCGCCGTAGTTTCTGCGGATCAGATCGAGGGTGGCGAAGATCTGGAGGAGGGAATGCAGTTGGAAGCCTCCAACGACGAGGGAGAGCAGATCGTCGTCGTCTCCAAGATCGAGGGGGACAAGGTGACGCTCGACGGAAACCATCCGCTGGCCGGGATGACTCTCCACTTCGACATCACGGTCCGTGAAGTCCGCGCCGCGACCGCCGAAGAAATCGCCCACGGGCATGTACACGGCCCCGGCGGCCACCATCACTAGACCTCTGCTGATTTAGCGCGGCGTCCGCCCGCCACCCTTGCGGAGCATGATGGCCGCCCATTTGCCCCGCTTCAGGGTCTTCACATGGCGGAGGGAGGAGAAGGTGTCGACGATTGTCTTCTCCTCCACCGCGAGAATGCCGGAGAGAATCAGGACGCCGCCGGGCTTGATCGCTTCCACGATCATCACGGAAGCGGCGGTGAGGATGGTCGAGTAGAGATTTGCCGCAACGATGTCGTGGGCTTCTTTCTTCCCCGGAGGCTTCCAGCGCAGCACATCGGCCTTGAGGAATTGTGCGAGGGGGAGCTTGTTGAGCAGGGCATTCTCCTTGGAGATGCGGACGCAGGCTTCGTCGAAGTCGCAGCCAAGGATCTTCCCGGCACCGAGTTTTTCGGCGGCGAGTGCCAGGATCCCCGAACCGCATCCGAGGTCGATCATTGACCACTTCCCGCCGGCGGCACGGAGCGGGGCTGCTGCCTCCACGAGCAACTGGAGGCATCGGGCCGTGGTGGCGTGGTCACCGGTGCCGAAGGCCATGCCGCTTGGGATCAGTAGCGGAAGTCCTTTGCCAGTCGCCCTCTCTTTCTTGAAAAGCTCCCGGTCGCGGTAGATGCGGAGTTGGCCCGCGACGCGGAGCGGATCGGTGATTTTCGGAGCAGGGGGCTGCCATCCCGCCGCGTCGAAGGGACGCACGGTGCCGCCGAATGCCGACTTCAGTTTTTTGGCGGTGGTCGCGTTGGTGTAGAGATCGAGTCGTATCGATCGGGAAGCGGGGAATTTCTTGATGACCAGATTCTGCTCTCCTGCAAACCGGAGCCGCTCGATCCAAGAGTCCTCCCATTTCACGGAGGAGATACGGGACCAGAGGTGCGTGTACATAGTAAGGAGCTTGTAGCTGGAAGCTGGAAGCTAGGGAATCGCTGATTTAATCGCAGAGAAGCCTTTAGGGGATTTAATCAGCGCTTCCTTAAACCAACGATTTAACATTGACCCCAAACTACTAACTTCCATCTACCAACTACCAAACCGCATCTTGGGCGGTTTTCGTCTTGTTCCAGAAAGTCTCTCTTATAGTCTTCTCTCACTATGTCCACGGCTACTGTGCCCACCATGCATCCCCATGCGACGCCCGTTTCGACCCCGATGGCGTTCGATTCCAAGATCGAGGGAAACATCATCATCACCAAGCTCGACGCCGCCATCAACTGGATGCGAAAGAACTCGCTCTGGCCGATGCCGATGGGCCTCGCCTGCTGCGCCATCGAGCTCATGGCCGCCTCCTCCTCCCGCTTCGACATCTCCCGATTCGGCGCCGAGGTGATGCGCTTCTCTCCACGCCAGTCCGACGTGATGATCGTCGCCGGCACGGTGACCTACAAGATGGCCCTTTCCGTGAAGCGCATCTACGAGCAGATGCCCGAGCCCAAGTGGGTGATCGCGATGGGTGCCTGCGCCTCCTCCGGCGGGATGTATCGCAGCTACGCGACGCTCCAGGGGGTCGACCAGATCATCCCCGTCGATGTCTACATCTCCGGATGCCCTCCCCGCCCCGAGGCCCTGCTTGACGGCCTGATGAAGCTTCAGAACAAACTCATGACCGAACATTCCGTGCTCGACCAGAAGCGCGCCCTGCTGGAGTCCCTCCGATGAGCGCCGCCGCCGACGCCCTCAAGCTGGAGGGGGACTTTGCCCCCGATGTCTTCGACCGCAAGGAGTTCCGCGGCGAGACCACCATCTCGCTCCATTCCACGCGCCTGCACGAGATCGCCCTCTTCTGCCGTGACTTCCTTGGCTACGACATGTTGCTCGATATCTGCAGCGTCGACCATTACGGCAGCCATCCCCGCTTCGAGGTGGTCTACGAACTCTACTCGATCGCCAAGAAGGCCCACCTGCGACTCAAGTGCACAACCTCCGAGGAGGAGGCCGAAGTCGACTCCGTCACCGACATCTGGGCCACGGCCAACTGGCATGAGCGCGAGGTGTGGGATCTCATGGGAATCAAGTTCCGCAACCATCCCGACCTCCGCCGCATCCTGATGTGGGAGGGTTATCCCTACCATCCGCTCCGCAAGGAGTTCCCCCTCGAGGGCATCCCGACCGATGTTCCCGAGGTGGCCTTCACCGAGGTGGCCCCGCTTGCCGGCGGCCCCTTCGTCACCATCCCCACCGAGGGCAATACCGAGGTGCGCGAGCCCCGTGCCCGCCACGCCGGAGATCTTCCGACGACGGCCACCTTCATCGCGGAGCCTTGATCGCCGGGGACTCCGCTTTCCGGGACTATCTCGACGGTCTCTCGTCGCAGACACAGGTCGCGCTCGACACCGAGGCCGACAGCCTGCACTGCTACTTTGAGAAGCTCTGCCTCATCCAGAGCGGATGGGGCGAGGAACCCCAGACCGGACTTGCCTCCGATCTGCGCCTGATCGATCCCCTGGCGGGGCTGCCGCTTGAGGAATTCTTCGCCTCGCTCAAGGGGAAGACGATCCTCTTCCACGACGCGGACTACGACCTGCGCCTGCTCCGCCGCTCGGGGGAATTCCCCGACGAGGACATCTTCGACACGATGATCGCGGCACGACTCTGCGGCGAGCCCCAGCTCGGTCTGGCCGGCCTGGTGGAGAAATACTTCGGCATCACCCTTTCCAAGGCCTCGCGCAAGGCGAACTGGGCCCAGCGCCCCCTCTCCGACCAGATGGTCGAATACGCGCTCAACGATGTCCGCTTCCTGCCCCAACTCGCCGGCATCCTCCGTGCAAGGCTTGAGGAACTCGGACGCTTCGACTGGTACTGCCAGTCCCGCGACCGTATGGTGAAGGGAACCCGGGAGACCCGTCAACGTGACGAGGAGAACCTCTGGCGCCTGACCGGCTATGCCGCCCTCTCCCGCCGCGGCTGGGCACTGCTCCGGGCGCTCTGGCTCTGGCGTGACTCCGAGGCCCGCGCCTGGGACCGTCCTGCCTTCCATGTCCTTTCCAACGAGAACCTCCTCCGCCTGGCCGACGAGGCCTCCAAGGGAGGGAAGTTCACCCGCCCCCGACTTCCCCAGCCCCGCATGGAAAGGCTCGAGGCAACGCTCGAGACCTCCCTGGCCTTACCCGAGGAGGAATGGCCCAAGGTCATCCGCGGAGTGCGCATCCGCTCCACCAAGGAGCAGGTCGACCGCTTCAACCAACTGCGGGAACACCGGGACAAGGTGGCCCGCGAGATCGACCTCGATCCCTCCATCCTTGCCCCGAAGGCCGCCCTCGAAGCGGCCGCCAACGATCCCGACGCGCCCGTCCTCCTGCCGTGGCAACGTTCCCTGCTGGGATTGCGGCCCCTCGTTGAAAAGGATACGATTGCCAGTGCGGCGTAGTAAATTTCAGTAAAGGTCTGGCTACAAAAGGAAGGCGCTTCAACCCGAACTCCGAAGTTGAGCAGAGCGAGTTGACTCAATCTCCTGACTGGAAGGAAGGATTGTCTAACTCACTGCCATGAGACTCGTAAATCGCCGCACTCGGTCTGCCTTCGGCACTCTAACCAACTCATCCCTTTCGTAGGTTGCATCTCTTTCATCTTAGGAACTGGGGTTCAAAGATTTTGAAGCTGGAGGAAAGGAAGACTTCGTGAAGTCACGTGAATTTGCAGGAAGATCCAAAAAGGGGCGGATCAAATCGGGGTATTGGAGGGCGGCAAGCGAAAAACTTGCGATCGGAGGCAATCCCTGATCCATGCAGGATCCAAGGTGATTTCTTTCGGGAGAAGTGGTGCTCGGGGGGGGACTTGAACCCCCATGCCTTTCGGCATACGCCCCTCAAACGTACGTGTCTGCCATTTCACCACCCGAGCATTGATGGGTCGGGCATCATACGTCACGACGGCGCGGTAGCAAGAGAGAAAAACCCAATATTTTTGTGGACGTCCTTGTCGGGACGTGGCATCCTCTCACTCCTTTTTCCAAAGAATTTCCCATGTCCTACGCAATCATCCAAACCGGCGGCAAGCAGTACCGCGTCTCCGAGGGAGACGTCCTGAGTGTCGAGAAGCTCCATGCCGAAGCCGGCAAAGAAACCACCTTCAGCGACGTCCTGCTCGTCGTGAACGGCGACAAGGTCAACCTCGGCGCCCCTCTCATCTCGGGAGCCAGCGTCAAGGCCGAGGTCGTCGAACAGTACAAGGACGACAAGGTGATCGCTTTCAAGTTCAGGCGCCGCAAGGGCTACCACCGCACAGTCGGCCATCGCCGCCAACTCACCAAGCTGAAGATCACCAAGATCTCCGCCTAGTCTCAACCCCACTTTCAACCCAACCCACCTACTGCCATGGCACATAAAAAAGGACAGGGAAGCGTCAAGAACGGACGTGACAGCATCAGCAAGCGACTCGGCGTGAAAAAGTTCGGCGACCAAACCGTCGTTGCCGGCAACATCATCATCCGTCAGCGCGGCACCAAGTTTGTCCCCGGCCGCAATGTCGGTCTCGGACGCGACTACACGATCTTCTCGCTTGTGGACGGCAAGGTTCGTTTCGACCGCGCAGGCCGCCGTGTGAACGTCGACCCCGTCGTCGCCGCATAACCGAGCCTCACATTGAGTCTTTCCCCGCAAGGGATGAATAACCCCGGTCCTTCCAGGCCGGGGTTTTCCATTTCACCCGGCAATAGGGGGCCCCGATTCGGCGTTCTTGGTTCCGGGAAGGGATCCAACTTCCGTGCCTTGGCCGAGGCATGGCGCGGCGGCACCCTCGGGAGCGAACCGGTGATCGTTCTCTCGGATATCGAGACCGCAGGCATCCTTCCTCTTGCCGAGGAGTTCGGGATCCCCGGTCAATTTGTGTCACCGGGTCCCTTCCGTACGAAGATGGCCCCGGAAGCCGAGGAGGAAATTGTCCGGTTGCTCCGTGATGCGGGGGTCGATTTCGTCGTCCTTGCGGGATTCATGCGCGTCATCAAGGAACCGCTGCTTCGCGCCTTTCCGGGACGGATCCTGAACATCCATCCCTCTCTGCTGCCATCTTTCCGGGGACTGGAAGCATGGCGTCAGGCTCTTGAGGCGGGAGTCCCCGAGGCAGGCTGCACCGTTCACCTCGTCGATGCCGGGGTCGATACCGGCGCGATCCTCGGGCAGAGCCGCGTTCCAGTCCTCCCGGGCGACACGGCGGAGTCACTCCACGCCCGCATCCAGATCGCCGAGCACGAACTCTACCCGCGGATCATTCGCGAATTTGGGCAAACGATCGGGAAAGAATCCTGAAATTTTTATCAGGAAATCAGGAAAAGGCGGAGGGGCCATGGGGCATTTGGGATCGGTGGAGAGTAATTGCCACTTCACTGCCAAGCCTTTTCACCGTTGGAGGGCAGATTTCCCTCCCATCACGTCTTCCTGATATCCTGATTTCCTGATTACTCTCTGTCCTCCCGGTTTCAGCTTTCATCCTTCATCCCTCATCTTTTCCGTTTTGTCCTCCTTCCGCCTCTTCGATCTCAACCCCGAGCAGTACCGTGCCGCGACCCACGGTGACGGGCCGATGCTGATACTCGCCGGCGCCGGCACGGGGAAGACACGCGTCCTCACGGCGCGCATCGCGTGGCTCGTGGCCCAGGGAGTCGATCCCGCCTCGATCCTCGCCGTCACCTTCACCAATAAAGCGGCCAAGGAGATGCGCGAACGCGTCGCGGGCTCCGTGAACTCCGAGCAGGCGAAGCTCATCACCCTCTCCACCTTCCATGCGCTCTGCGTCCGCATGCTGCGGAAGCATGCCCACCTCCTCGGCTACAAGGAGAACTTCAGCATCTTCGACGAGTCCGACCAGATGGGGCTCATGAAGAAGCTGGCGGCGCGCATCCACGACAAGGAGAACCCACTGGATCCGAATCTCGCCCGCAACGTGATCAGCAAGGCGAAGAACTTCGGCATCGGCGAACCCGAGGAGACCGGCACGGCGCTCGGCAGCCTCTTCTCCAAGTACCAGAGCGAACTGCGCACGCTCAACGCCATGGACTTCGACGACCTCCTGCTCAAGGCCCGCGAGCTCCTTCGCGATCATCCCGAGGCCCGCGAGGACCTGAGATCCCGTTACCAGCACATCATGGTGGATGAGTTTCAGGACACCAACAAGCTGCAGCTCGAGCTGGTGAGCCTGCTGGCAGGCGACGAGCGGCCGAACATCTGCGTCGTCGGCGACGATGACCAGAGCATCTACGGATGGCGGGGCGCCGAGGCCTCCAACCTCCTCGAGTTCGAGCGGCATTTCCCCGATCCCGAGGTCATCAAGCTCGAGCAGAACTACCGCAGCACCGACGTCATCCTCAAGGTCGCCAACCGGCTCATCAAGAACAACGCCCGCCGCCGCGGTAAGAACCTCTGGAGCGACCGCACCGACGGCGACCCCGTCCGCATCCTCTCGGCGGCCGATGACAAGACCGAGGCCGAGTTCATCGCCGACGAGATCCAGTCCTCGGGGCCGCAGAGTTCCAAGGCCCGCCCCTGGACCGACTTCGCCATCCTCTACCGGATGAACGCCCAGTCGCGGCAGTTCGAGGAGGTCCTGCGCGAGCGCCGCATCCCCTACCGCGTGGTGGGGGGGAAGAGCTTCTTCGACCGTCGCGAAGTGAAGGATGTCGTCGCCTACCTGGGGGCCCTCCTCAATCCCGACGATGACAACGCCCTCCTGCGCGTGCTGGCCAATCCCCCGCGAGGCATCGGGGCCGCCACGCTCCAGCTTGCGACCGAGGCCGGCGCGAAGAACGGCAAGGGGCTCCTCGCCATCCTGAACGACCCCGAACATCTCGATGTCAGCTCATCCAGAACCAGGGGAGCCATCCAGCGTTTCACCGAGGACTGGGGCGCCTACCGCATCCAGCTTCAGACGCCGGGGGCCGATGCCGCCGCCATCCTCAGAAGCATTCTCGATGAGTGCGGCTACTTCGAGGACCTCAAGAAGAGCTGCAAGACCGACGAGGAATCCGACAACCGCCAGGAGAATGTCCGCGAGCTGCTCAATGCCCTGAGCGGCTACTGCCAGCGCCATCCCAAGGAGGGCGCGCGCGGCTTCCTCGACGGCCTCATGCTCGAGCAGGAGAAGGAAGAGGAGAAGGCCGAGGAACGCGACGGCGTCACCCTCATCACCCTCCACGCAGCCAAGGGACTTGAGTATCCCGAAGTCTGGCTTGTCGGCGCCGAGGAAGGACTGCTCCCCCACGAACGCTCCAAGAGCGAGGGGACCATCGACGAAGAGCGCCGCCTCCTCTATGTCGGCATCACCCGCGCCCGCCACCGCCTTACCATCACCCACTGCGCCACCCGCAGGAAATTCGGCAGCGTCATGTCCTGCACCCCCAGCTCATTCCTGCTGGAACTTGCCGGCGAGGGGGTCGAGTCGGGAAGCATTGAGGAGATTCTTTCCGCCCCGATGGAGGAGGCGGACATTCTAGACGGATTCGCACAAATGCGGGCTATGTTGAACTCATAAGAGTTCAACATGCTTGCGCTTTTTGCCCGGGGCGTTGTTGCCCTGCGCTTGCAGTATGTCTCATACAGCCGCGCTTGGGCGCCTAGCCCCGCATCAAAAATCCCTGCGCAGGGGATTCCAAAACATTCCTATTTTCCAGAGAGCAGGCGGTCGTAGTCGGAATGGTGTCCGATCCAGAACCATTGGAGTCCGTCCGGGTGATCCATGGCCAGAGCTCGGTAATGCAGACCCACACGCACAGAGTGAACTCGCCCGATCTTTTTGAAGCGGAGAGAAGGGTGACTGGGATCCGCCTTCAGGAGCGCAAAGTTTTTGTCCGCCAGATCACGGATTGCATCGGGGAGCCTCTTATAGGCTGCCCAGAAATCAGGATCAGCGTAGTGGTTCAAAGGGGGGTGACGCGTCCCGCCTCACGATGTTCCCCTGCCCGATTGAGAGACTCGTTCAGGCGTCCAGCGGTGGCATCACGCTCGATCTGGCGATCCCATTGGTCCGCCACATATTCCTCGAACCATTGGGAGAAAACGGAAAGCTCCTGCGCAGAGAGCTTCGACACGGCGTTCTCGATTTCCTGAATGCTCATGGGAAGAGGTTATGACCGATAGTGGCTGAAATCAAGGGGTAGACGTTGTAGCTAAGGTCGCTTTCGCTCACATTATGTCTCATACAGCTGAGCTTGGGCGCCCAACTCTCCATCCAAGCTTGACGCCCTTTTTAAGGAGGACGTCATGGCCGGGCATCAAGTGGCGATCACAATGTGATCTTCATCATAGATCATGCTCGTTTTCTGACAACAGGGTGTTAAATAATGACCCACACTATGCAGCCGGAGTTTCTCACCACGCTTTTCGTAGGAACGATCATCGCCGCTACGATCGGTTTTCATAAAAGGTTCAATGCCAGAACGGTTGCTCAGGCTCCAGCGATTCTGACCACGCTGGGTATTCTGGCTACTTTTGTAGGAGTTGCATGGGGGCTTTCGGACCTGAAACTCTCGAACGTGGATCTCATTTCATCTAGCATTCCTCAACTTTTACAAAGTCTACAGACGGCCTTTTGGGGATCCGTCTTCGGAGTGGCTGGCGCATTGAGCATTAAGTGTAGGGACTATTTGTATGGCCACGAGATCATCGAGGGAGGAATCACGCATGCGGACGAGGTTTCTGCCGCAGATCTTCTCAAGTCCCTTCATGCAATTAGGGAAGGACTAGTAGGAAGTGAAGATGGGACTCTGATCTCCCAAGTAAAGCTCACAAGAGCGGATACCAATGAGAGACTCGATCAGTTGAAGGCAGCACAGGTGGCCGCATTGGATCAGCTCTCACAAATGAGTTCCAAAGCTCTGGTGGAGGCGCTCAGCGAGGTGATCAAGGATTTCAATCAGAAGATCACCGAGCAATTCGGGGATAATTTCAAGGAACTCAATCTCGCCGTTGGGAAGCTTCTTCAATGGCAGGATAACTACAGGGCCACGTTGGAGCAAACTCAGGCAGAGCTCACTAAAACAACGGATTTACTCACCAAGGCATCGGCAGACTATGCACAGGTCATTCATGAGTCTGGAAAATTTACGGAAATAGCTACGGATCTCGGGAAGATGATTGTTCATCTTGATTCTGAGAAAAAGAACCTCGCCAGAGTCTCGGAGGAACTGGGGAATCTTCTTAAGAACGCTTCCGGAAGCATGCCCGAAATCGAGAAGAAAATCATGGCGATCACGGATCAGCTATCCTCCGCGATGACGGGTAATCAAACAGCGCTGAATTCAGCTATTGAGAGTAGCGCCTCCAAAATCAAGGATATGCTTGCAGACCTCAACCGGGGTCTTCTGGAGGCGAATGATCAGTGCGGGAAGCAGTTCACTGAACTTGCAGACAAAGCCCGAGAGAATGTCGTCTTGTTGGATAAAGCCTTGTCTGAAGAGCTCAACAAATCGTTGAGTTCCTTGGGCTCACAACTCACAGCTCTATCTCAGAGATTTGTTCAGGACTACACGCCGTTGACAGAAAAGCTGCGTCAATTGGTAAACATGACACCTCGCTAAGCAGATATGTCTCTGAAAGACATCTTATCAGGCAAGGGTGGCGGTGGTTCCAAAGACGATCACTGGATTCCTCTAAGCGATCTAATGACTGGACTGATGTTGGTTTTCTTGCTGATAGCTGTGCTTTACATGGTTCAGGTTCAAAGAAATAAAACACACGAGATAGATGTAATTAAAAAAAGCTATGAGGCACAAAGGACAGCAGAAGCTCAAAAAAATGCTGCTCAAATAGAACTTGAAGCTCTTCAAAAACTAAATAAGGCATTGCTTGAAAAGTTAAAGAATAAAGAGGGGAGTATATCTGATATTGCGGCAACTTATGACAACACCAAAAAACTTTTATATGATGATCTTACGAAAGCATTTGGGGATAAAATAATGAGCTGGGGTGCGGAGATTAATCCACAAGACTTAAGTATAAGCTTCAAAGAGCCTGATGTTTTATTTGATGTCGGCCAAGATTCTCTCAAACCAAAATTCCAGGCAATCCTGGACGAGTTTTTTCCTCGATACATAGAAATCCTAAGAAGCCAGCAATACACAGATAGCATCGAAGAGGTCAGGATCGAAGGGCATACCTCCTCGACATGGGAAAATGCTAACCCTGATGATGCTTACATCAAGAATATGGAGTTATCGCAATCGCGAACTAGGCAAACATTGGGCTATTTGCTTTCACTAAAGTCTTTGAAGGCTCCCGAAATTCGAAGTTGGGTAATCACTCACTTAACTGCGAATGGACTATCGTCTTCCAAAATAAAAAAAGATAGCTCTGGAAAAGAAGATCCGGTTCGCTCTCAGCGTGTGGAATTTCGAGTAAGGACCAATGCGGACGAAAAGTTTTCGGACATTCTTGAAAAGGCCAAGAATAATGATGCTTCCCGACTTCAAACTCGATAGCGGACTTAACGGATTGAAGTCCCTGATGGGGCTGTCCACCGATGAGTATGGTGACTACAAGCCGACTCAGATCACTTCCGGCCTAACACTGGATGAATTAAAGAAACTGGAATCGGGAGAAGGTGTCGAGATTGAGCTCAGTGATCTCACGCAACTTCCTGACGGCACAATCGCCTTTAAGGAAAGGCGTGTTCTCTTATACATAAGAGACAAGCATATATATAACAATAAATCCATCGAGGACAACTATCCTAAATACCACTTCTTCAACTGCAAGACACTTGTCCAAATGCAGAAGAGTCAGCGCTTTCATAGATATAAAGTTGCCGCTGAAATGACGGGATCCTTCCAAATAAACCTTTTCCGTGATGGTCAAAAAACAACGACTAAAGTTCCCCTCAATGCATGCGCCTACTGCCTTTATGAATTGAATCACGATGATTTTAGATTGTTGAGGGCTATTGAGCGCAAGGAATACATTTCAAAATTCAAGCCAGTTCATTTTTTTGAACTCAAGCCCAAGGTACATAGCTTCACAAATCTCCCAGCGAGTACGGAGATGACATCTCCAGTAAATAATTACCCATCAAACTGGGAAAAAATCAGTTTCGCGCTACGAGAACAGGCTAAGTGGAGATGTATGAATCAAGATTGCGGCTTGGATCTCTCGGGATCCAACAAGAGATTTTTGGAAGCTCATCACAAAAATGGAAACCGAAGCGACAATTCCCATCACAACCTGATTGCCCTCTGCATTGAATGTCACAGTAATCAGTCAATGCACGCACACGTGAGAAACTCACCTAAGTATAAAGAATTTATTGGGATTTTTGGCACGCTCATACAACGCAAGATGAACACGCCGTAGATAGCCGCTCCATTTCTATAATCCTGAATTCCTAATCTATAACGCCTTGTCGGGGTATTCTCCTTGTTGGTTTCCCTTTTACCCCTTCACTTTCTACGTTTCACTTGTTCACTCCGTGACAGAACTCAGGGTATCCGATTCCCCTGGATGATCCGGACAAGCAGCACCACCAAGGCGACGACCAGCAGGATATGAATGAATCCACCCATCGTGTAACTGCTGACGAGGCCGAGCAACCAAAGGATGATTAAAACCAGGGCGATCGTGTAGAGCATGGTTCTAGAGGTTGGAGGATTTAGTATTGGCTGGGGACGCGTTATCCGCTCAATAGGTGACGCTGCGCGTGGTGGTCGTGTACGGCTTCTGGAAGACGCCCCTGTTCTGCTGGGATACCGTCGTCGTGGTGTAGGGTGTGGGATTCGTTGTCCTCGTGGTGCTAAGTGAGAAGCACGAGGTCAGCGATATGGTGAGGATCAGGCTACAGATGCAGGTCGTAAGTATTGCTTTCATGAAAAAAAAGTTACTTCCGCAAGAGTCTCCACGCTATGGGCGGAAACGATTAGACATGGCTAAGCAATTGGCTTGTACAGTTTTTCGGTCGAACAGTGGACCTAAGAGACTGTCTGAAGACTGGGGAATGCCGCGCGAGAGCAAGGGGGGTTGGATGGTCAGGCACCTGCGAGGGAGAATCCCCGCAGCGGGCTTTGACCGAGCGGGTAACGCAGCCAGACAGCTTCCCTTGCTCTCGCCCGGAGGGTTGGGTGGCTTTTCCCTTTGGCCAGTGTCGGATCGGACGGGACAAGACCGCACGGGTATTGCCGCCCGCCCCCCTTCTTGACCAACGGAAAAATCCCCGCCAACGCGGCTCTCCCAAGGTTTCAGACAGTCTCTAAGTGCTTCTACCAATGGAAAGCGGTCGAGGGGTGTGGGATAACTGCTGCGTATGAAACAATCCACCACATCCAATGCCATGAAAACAACCACACTAACCATGCTAGCCCTGGTCATCCTCGCTGCTGCCACCCTTACGGGTTGTAACACCATTAGGGGCGTCGGTCAGGACGTCAGTGCCACAGGCCGAGGTGTCAGCAAGGGCGCCAGAGCTGTCCAGAGCGAGATGTAGTCCCGCCTGATGGTGGGCGGCTGCGGGGTGGCATCCAATTGGGTCGGGAGTGAAAGCTCCCGAATCGGTGAGAATCCGATTGCCACCTCCAGCGCACCAATGAACTCGCGCTCCAACGTAGCGAGCCCGTTGGGTGCAGGGATGCTAAAAACTGAAGGTGGGAACGGATCCCCGCAACTTCTATCGACCACCATCTTAACACCAACGCATCTCTCTAATCTTCAGAGTTCGGGTTTAAATTTTGCTAGGCTTTAGGCGCAGAGAGATTGGATGGAGAGCAAGGCGCGCGAGTGCCGCTGTAGTGAACTACTGCAAGCGAGCGGCAACGCCGCTATCCGCCAACTCTCACAAGCCCCAAACTATTTGGGTTCGTAGAGAATACGTCCACACTGCGGGCAGCCGATGATCTCCTTCTCGGCCTTCACTTCGAGGATGGCCTGATGGGTGACCTTCATGTGGCAGCCTGTGCAGACTTCGTGCTCCACGGTGACGAGTGCGACGCCGTTCTTGCTCTTGAAGAGTCTGTTGTAGCGGTCGAGGAGATCTTCCTCGATTCCTTCGGTGAAGCGGGGGCGCTCGGTTTCGAGCTCCTTCTGACGGGCATCGAGGTTCTCCTTGCGCGCGGTGAGCGAGGCCATGTGGCTCTCGACTTTCTTCTTCTCCGCGGCGTGGGCCTCCTGCGCGGCTTCCAGCGCGGGCTTGAGGCTCTCGGCCTCCTCCATGAGGACGAGTTCCTTGTCCTCGAGTTCGGTGACGGCCTTCTCGGCGACTTCGATCTCGTGGCGCAGGGCGGAGAACTCCTCGTTCTTGCGGGTCTCGAGCTGCTGGTTCTTATAACGGGCGATCTGGTCCTGCTTCGCCTTGACCTCGCCCTGGAGCCTCTTGCGCTCGACCTCGATCTCCTTCTGGCGCGTCCGGGCCGCTTCGAGTCGGTCGTCCGCGGCCTTGAGCTCTCGGTCGCGGGTCGCCTTCTCGGCGGGGAGGGCTGCAATCTCGGTCAGGACGGCGCGCAGCTTCTGGTCGCGGTCCTGGAGGGTGAGGAGTTTTTCGATGTCGGGGAGCATGTCGGGGGGGTTATTTCCAGAGATAGGACTGGGTCAGGCCGACGATCCTGCCATCCACGATGAGGAGGCAGCGCCAGTTGGTGACCGGTCCGTTCTCGAGGTAGTCGTCACCGATGATGGTGAACTCGGTTTTGGTCGAACCTTTCACGTTGGAGTAGCTCTTCTCACGTGCCATGACGAAGTTGCCGAGATTGGCCTGGCGGTACTCCAGCCGCACGGTGACATCGGCGGGTTGGCCCCGGTTCCACCAGTAGAAGGTGAGGTAGTTTCCGGTGAGGGCCTGCATGTCGAGGGCGGTCGTAGCGGGCCACATCCGGTAACGCCGCTCAAAGTCGATCGCCTCGCTCTGCTGGGCCGCCGCCTTAGGAAAGGTCTTGGGATCGTTCAGGAACTGGGTCTTCTTGCGGAAGACGAAATCGGGGTTGATCGCCAGCGGCAGGACATTCGCCTTCTCGAGGTTGACCTGGGGAGGTTCGGGGGCGGCACATCCTCCCAGAAGAAGGAGGAAGGATCCCGCTGTGAGGATCATGGCGGCCGTCAGAAACGTCCTGAAAAAGGAGTCGATTGGTGATCCCATGCGGTGAGGATGAAAGCCGTTGGCCGGAAAGGTGTCAATGCAGGGAGGGGAGAGGGTTCAACCCATACTCTGCAATGTATGTTGGACCCCTGGAACCGAAGGGTGGGAACATCTGCATGGAAAGAGGTCCGAAGTATTAACCTGGAAATCAGGAAAAAATGGAGAAGAAAAGTCAACTCAAGTGATCCAGCCATCTTTAAATCAGCGGTTCCCTAGGCGAGTGTAAGAGCTGACGCGGTTTGCCTTTGAGTTCCCAGGCCGTCTATGCCGAGTTCGACAACATCTCCGGCAACTAGATACTGAGGGGGGGTGAACCCAAGGCCGACACCCGCGGGTGTGCCAGTCGAGATGACATCGCCCGGAAGCAGGGTCATGAAGTGGCTGAGGTAGCTCACCAGATGAGGAATTCTGAAAATCAGGTTGCGGCTGTTGCCGTCCTGCTTCATCACCCCGTTGACAGAAAGCCATAGGCGGAGATTGTGGGGGTCGGGAAGCTCGTCGGGAGTTGTCAGCCAAGGACCGAAGGGGGCGAAGGTATCGGCGCTTTTTCCTTTGACCCATTGACCGCCGCGCTCCAGTTGCCACTCCCGTTCGCTGTAGTCATTGTGGAGCATGTAGCCGCCAACATGTTCGAGGGCATGTTCCTCCTTGATGGAACGCGCTGTTTTTCCGATCACCACGGCGAGTTCTACTTCCCAATCGGTTTTTTTGGATCCTTGCGGGATGAGGAGTTCGTCGTTGGGTCCGGTGATCGCCGTTGTGGATTTGAAAAAGATAATCGGCTCGGCCGGCACGGCCATGCCGCTTTCCTTTGCATGGTCGCTGTAATTCAGGCCGATGCAAATGATCTTGCTTGGACGGCCGATGGGTGAACCGAGTCGGATTCCGGGGGGAACCTCGGGAGCCGAAGCAGCGTTGTTTTTGAGCCATTGTGAAAGGCGTGAGAGGCCATTGGATTCGAAAAAGGCCTCGTTGTAGTCCGGGGTAAAGGTGGAGACATCGATGGTTTTTCCGTTTTCAAGGATAACTCCGGTTTTTTCCGAGCCTGGTGAACCGAATTTGATGAGTTTCATAAGTGTAGTTTGTTAGCGTAAAAGAGTAAAACCTCCGTCTATATCGTAGGCGGAACCCGTGATGAAGGCCGCGTCTTTTGAGGAGAGGAAGGAGATGAGCGCGGCGATCTCATCCGGCGTGCCCATACGTCCGATGGGTTGGCCAGCAGAGAGTTTGGCGAACATCTCGGTTTCCTGACCTGGGTAGTTTTTGGCAAGGAATCCATCCACGAAGGGAGTGTGGACGCGGGCCGGACAAACGCAATTGCATCGAATGCCCTGCCCCACGAAATCGCGGGCAACCGAGAGTGTCATGGAGAGCACAGATCCCTTGGTCATGCTGTAGGCGAACCGTTCAGGAATACCGACTTTTGAGGCGATGGAGGCAAGGTTCACGATGCTGCCTGAGGAGTTTTTCAGCATGAGCGGGATTCCAAAATGGAGGCAGTGATAAACGCCGCGCACATTGATGTTGTATAGGCGATCGAGATCCCCTGGCTCCGTCTGGAGCACATTGCCGACATGGGCGACGCCGGCATTGTTCACCAGAATGTCGAGGCGTGACAGTCGGGCGAATGCAGCGCGAACGGATTTTGTATCGGAAACATCGGCTTCGATGGCACGGGCGGTGCCGCCTGCTTTCTGAACGAGATCCAGGGTTTCCTCGGCGCCATCACGGGATAACTCGAGGATGTGAACCTCGGCGCCTTCCGAGGCAAGGCGGAGCGTCACGGCACGGCCAATTCCGGAACCTCCGCCGGTGACGACCGCGATTTGATTTTGGAAACATTTCTGACTCATGATGGGATGCGATAAATGGAGCGCGCGTTCCGTGAAAGGATGTTTTCCCTTTCTGTGATGGTAAGGGGGGAGAGGAGTTCGGTGGTGATGTCAATCCATCCGGGAAGACCGGAACCGAGGTTCACGACGGGCCAGTCCCCGCCCCAAACCAGGCGGTCGGGACCGAAGGCTTCAAGCATGGTGAGGAAGTAGGGGGCGAGACCGTCGGTGGTTCGGAGATTTTCCGGGGCATAAACGGTGAGGCCGGAGATTTTGCCGAAGACATTCGGACATGAGGCCAGGCTTTTGACCCCGGATTTCCAATGGTTCCATCCCGTCCCGTCGGCGGCATTGTTGCCAGCGATGTCAGGTGCGCCGCAGTGGTCGAGCACGAAGAAAACATCCGGTGCTGACCTGACGAGTTCAAGTGCCAATGGGAGTTGGCGCTGGAGAACGCAGAGGTCGAATGTGAGGTTCCTGGCAGCCAGATGGCGGATGTTTTTCCGGAAAAGCGGGCTTACCGAAAGATCGTCGTGCTGGGTGTGGAGCACGCGGCGGATGCCGACAACGCGCTCATGCGCTATGGAATCGAGATAATGTGCAAAGTCATCCTTTTCAGGCCTTGCTGCAGCAATCACACCGAGAATCCGGTTGGAGGGAATTTCGGCAAGTTGGCAGAAAAATCGCGCTTCATCCGCTGATTGGGCCTCATCGACATCGACCTCCATGAAGAGGCTCCCTTCGAACGCGGTCGGGTGGGCGGCTTTTTTGTATTCCTGAAGGCGGAACGGACCATGCAATACAGGTATGTCATCCGCCCATGAGTAGGTGAATCTGTCGGGATGGATCAGATGTTGATGAGTGTCGATCATGTCGATTTATCCCAGACGGGACCCCCTTCAGTCGCAGTGAAAAAGCTCCTCCATGTCAGCCCACCATTCGCCTGCCCAGCGGGAGTCGAGTGGGTTCTGGCAGGGTTTGCAAAGTTGCCACCATTCCTGAATTTTAGGATCAGCGGCCATCTTTGCCATGTCGGCGTCAAAGTTGCTGCCAACGTATTCAAAGTAGGAAAATAAAAAACCATCCTTGTGGTAGATTGAGTAGTTCCGAATCCCGTGGCAGGTGATCTTTGCCAGAATCTCAGGCCAGACTGCGGCGTGGAGGGCTTTGTATTCCTGGTATTTCTCGGGGAGGAGGCGGATGAGTGAACCAATGCGTTTCATCGGTATTATTTCACGAGGCTTTCAAGTGTGATGTAGGCTGGGTGCAGGCACGGTCGAGGTGAACGTAGCCGCCGTCGACAAAGATCAGTTGGCCGGTGGTGTGGGATGATTTCGGGGAGGTGAGGAAAACGACGGTGTCCGCGATTTCCTCCACGGTTGTCGTGCGGCGTTCCAGTGGAATCGTGCGGTTGAGTTGCTCCCGGGCAACGGCGGGATCGGGAGCCTGTGCCAACCAGCGTTCATAGAGCGGGGTGATGACCTCGGCGGGAAGAACGCAATTAACTCTGATGCCGTGGGGTGCAAGGTCCAGGGCCCACTCCCGCGTCAGTGCGTTCATCGCGCCTTTGCTTGCCGCATAGCCGCTCGTGCCGCCCTGTCCGGTCACGGAGCATTTGGAGCCGATGTTGATGATGACGCCACGCGAGGCGATGAGGTGGTCCAGAGCGTGATGAATCAGGGAAAAACAGGAGACGATATTCTTCTCCAATGAACGGCGGAAATCCTCCGGGCCATGGCGAAGTCCGATTGCATCGTTTCCGCCCGCATTGTTGATGACAGCGTCGATGTGTCCGTGTTTGAGGGCGATCCGGGATACAGCTTCCCGAATCGTCGAGTCATCCGTCATTTCGATGGCATACGACTCGACACGATTTCCCCTGGCCGTCTGTTTTTCCATAATTGCAGCCGCTTCCTTTGGATTGCGTCCCAGAATGCAGGCGATGGCTCCTTCTTCAGCGAAGGCATTTGTGATTCCCTCGCCGATTCCTTTGGCGCCGCCGGTTATGAGGATAACCTTGTCCGAGAGTTGGAGGTTCATTGGTAGGTTGGGTGACATGTTGGGCCGACCGGTTCGAAGCTCTTGTAGCCGAGAACGAACTCCTGGTGGTTGAGGGATTCCGAGGCCGTTGGCTGACCATCGGCGATGCGTTTTATCAAGCCATGGATTTCGTCCCCCACTTGATCAAGATTCGACTCGCCCTCAAGAATCCGCCCCGCATTCACATCCATGTCCTCCGGAAGATTCAGAAAAGTTTCCGGATTCGCGCAGACTTTGATCACCGGAGAGATTGCCGAACCGACGACTGATCCCCGCCCGGTGGCGAAAAGGATCACATGTGAGCCGCAGGCGATGAGTTCCGCAATCTCGGCATTGTCATTGATGTTTGGAAATCCGAACCGCACCTCACCGTCCGGGACGACATCGAGGAGGTAAAGACCGCCCTTGCGGGGAACATCCCCCGGTTTGATCAGTCCGGAAATCGGGGAGGATCCGCTCTTGGAGTAGGCCCCCATGCTTTTTTCCTCCTGGGTGGTCAATCCTCCATCGGCATTGCCGGGCGCGAAGCTGCCGTGACCAAGGGTTGCATAATAACGGGCGGCCTTTACCACGGACTCATCAAGAATCCTTCCGAGTTCAGGCGTGACTGCCCGCGAGACCATGATTTGTTCGCACCCGATCAGTTCACCGGTTTCCTCAAAAATGCAGCAGGCCTCTTCCGAGACCAATCGGTCGAAAGCGCGCCCGATTGCCGGGTTTGCGGTGATGCCGCTTGTGCCGTCGCTCCCTCCGCATACGGTTCCAACCACGAGTTCGTTGAGCGCCATCGTGGTGCGTGGAGTCGATTCCAATTCCCGAAGTGTTTTGCTAACCCAATCGCGTCCGCTCCGGATCGTCGATCGGGTTCCGCCGGCTTGTTGGATAACAAGCAACCCGGCGGGGCGTCCCGTTGCACGGACGGCCTCCAAAAGACCTTTGCGGTTGAAGCCTTCGCAACCTAACGAAACGAGCAGCACCGCTCCAACATTGGGATGGGTGCAAAGGCTGCGCAGCATGCGGAAGGAGTATTCATTGGGATAACAGCCACTGAACCCCAGAAGGTGAACGCCCTGGTCGCGAAAAGGAGTTTGAATCTCGCGCGAGACATGGTGCGCGCACTCGACCAGATAGACTACGGTGACGATGTTGCGGATCCCCTTTCGTCCGTCCGAGCGGAGAAACGCATTGCTCGTGAGAATGGGGGGGGTCATGGGTTTTTATGGAATTCGCAGCCCTTGTCCAATGTGAACGTAGGCAGGTAGTCGCTCTTCATGTTATGCAAATGAACATGCTCGCCTGGTTGGATTTCCGCCGTTGCAGAGCCAATCGGGGCGCCGTATTTGAGAATTCTGTCACCGATGGCGATTTTTTTTGCAGCAATCTTGTGGCCCAATCCGAGGGATGCCTTGAGTATATGGACCGCTCCCTCGATGAGCACTTCGTCACCCGCATCGAGACTGCGTACAAGCACGAGAATATTATCGGAGGGGAAAAGGCGGATGGCCGGCTGCATGGTTCAGAACTTCCTGTGTTGAAGGTAGGCTTCAACGGGATCCACGCCTTGGAGAATGGCTGTCCGGACCTTGTTTTCAGTGCGAAGAACCTCCTCCACCTTTTCGGTGACCTCGGTAATGATTTCCTGCGGTATGACGAGCGCTCCGTCGCGATCGGCCATGATATAGTCGCCGGTTCTGATGCTTACATTGCCGATCACGATGGGTTCTCCGAAGCGATCCGGTACCCAGCGGCCCACGACATCGCGCGGGGTGTGGTATCTGAACCAGGTTTTCAGTCCGGTTTCCAGAATGCGGACCGTGTCGCGGCATCCCCCGTCGCAGAGATAACCCCGGATTCCCTTGTAAACAAAAGTCTCCGCCGACAATTCTCCCATGTGTGCCAGCGTGTCGTCGTTTGGTTGACAGACCACAACGCTGTTTTTCGGGGCGCGCGACAACATGCGCGTCCATTCCAGAAGCGTGGTGTGCCCGTCCACGGTGTGATCGGCGTGACCGCTGATCGTGAAAATCCGTCCCGCCATGGCTCTCTGAGGATCCAGCGGGCGAATCGAGCGTGGAAGAATCTGATCCGGATATCCCATGGAGCGCAGCGTGTCATAGACGGCGCCCGAATAGCATTGTTCCAAGCGCTCTCCAAATGATTCATTGTAGTTGATTTCGGAGGGGGTGTTGTGGACCATTTGAAAGGATGTTTCTTCATCAAATTATCGTATGCAATAAAATTTATCATGAAAAAATCCAAACGTTCCATTCAGATTCCTGCCCTTGATCGCGGGCTTGATCTTATTGAGTGGTTTGCAAAACAATCGGAGCCGGCGACTTTGACGCAAATCGCACAGGGGCTTTCCTTGAGTGTTTCGGAAGTGCAGCGCCCCGTGGCATGCCTTCATGCGCGCGGTTACCTGAACAGGTCCTCCTCGGCCGCCTATTTCATCTCCGGCAAGATTGTGGATCTGGCCCAGGCGCTTCCGGTCCATTTCAAACTGAGGCAGGCAGCGCACGGGCCCATGGCGATTTTTGCCAGAACATGCGGGGAGTCGATTCACCTGAGCGTGCCGGATGGGGATGCGGCCCTTCTTTTGCTTGATGTTCCCGGTGGAAGTTTGGTGCGTCTTAGTCTGCAGGAAGGCGCGCGCTTGGATCCTGTGCGAACAGTGTCAGGGCGCATTCTTTTGGCGTACGGAGCGATTCGTCATCCCGAAAGCAAGAAGGTGGAACAATCTGTTCTGGCGCGGATCAGGAAGCTGGGGTACGAGTCGGCCAGAAGTTTTCAGGTCGAGGGCATCACGGACACGGGTGTTCCTGTTCGGAATGGTGACGGAAAGATTGTGGCGGCCTTGGCGATATCGTGTTTGAAAATGAAGGGATCTTCAAAGAGTGCGAAAATACTTTTAAAGGGCTTGATTTCATGTGCCGAGACTATCAGCGATGGGATTTGATGCCATTTGCGTGGTGTTTCTTGCTCCTTGCTGTTTCAGTGGGTGAAGACAAGACAAGGGGAAAATCAGCCGTAACGGTGCGGAGTAGGGGCCGGGTCACCCAAAGCTGGAAGGCAGGAAAAAAGGATGAAATCTAGTGGATTTTTGAATCACGGAGAAACCAGCAGAAGCTAAGCAGAAGAAGGAAAAACCAAGACGGGCAGGCATCCGGACGGTCATCACCGGCCACTGATAGCCGGGAGGGCCCTTGCCCCCTTTCAATCTTCATGCCGGGTTGCAGGAGCACGCGCACTGCAACCCGACCAAGAGAGGGAAGCTTTGTGACGAATACCCGACTCCTAACTTCATGTCTTCCTGGTTTCTGATTCAAAATCTCACTCCCCTCTCTGTCCTCCCTCTCAAGCTACAGGGCACGGTGGTGAAGATCCTCGCGGAAGCCCACTCAGAATAGCAAAGAGGCAAAAGCTGCGTTCAAAGGAAAAGACCTTCCCGCTCCGATAGCTTGGTCTCTTGACGCACCCCTGTGCTTCCGTCCAATGTCTCTTCCCATGAGCCAGTTCCAAAGCTCCCTTCACTCCCTTCAGGAGGTCCTCCAGGCCCTGCCTCCCCTTCAGGCTGATCTGGAGAAGGCTGCGGCCATCGCCGGCGATGCCCTGCTCGCAGGTAACAAGCTGATGTTCTGCGGCAACGGCGGCAGCGCCAGCGACAGCGCCCACCTGGCGACCGAATTCACCTGCCGCTTCAAGGAGGATCGGCGCCCCTATCCGGCCATGGCCTTCACCGTCGATGCGGGGCTCCTAACAGCCATCGGCAACGACTACGACTTCACCGAGGTCTTCGCGCGGCAGGTCGCGGCCTTCGGAAAGCCGGGCGATGTCCTCATCACGATCACGACCAGCGGCAAGTCCCGCAATATCCTGGCCGCCCTTGAGGAGGCGCGCCGACGCGGCGTGAAAACAATCTCGTTCCTCGGCAAGGGGGGTGGTTTCACCAAGGGTGCGGCCGATGTCGAGCTGATCGTCCCCGGCACCGAGACCGCGCGGATCCAAGAGGCGCAGCAGTTCCTCCTTCATGTCCTCTGCGAGATCGTGGAGGAGCGTCTCCCACGGGCGTAAGCAGGGATTTCCTTGAACTTCGCCGCGCCAACGATGCCCGTGTGGATCGCATGGATCGCGGTCGGCCTGCTCGGGCTGATCACCGGCTCCTTCCTCAACGCGGTCATCCACCGGCTCCCGCGCGGGATCTCGCTGCTCAATCCCCGCCGCTCCTTCTGCCCCGGCTGCGGAAAGACCATCCCGTGGCACGAGAATCTCCCCGTCGCCAGCTGGGTTCTGCTCCGCGGGCGGTGCTCCGGATGCGCCCTGCCGATCGCCCTCCGCTATCCGCTGGTGGAACTGCTCACGGCATGCCTCTACCTGCTGGCCTGGGGGCGCTTCGGCCTGCCGCTGGCACCGATCTTCTGGATCTTCCTCTCGCTGCTCGTGGCGGCGACCTTCATCGACTTCGATCACCTGATCATTCCCGACGAGATCACGCTGGGCGGAACGGCGGCCGGAGTCCTGTGCGCAACCTTGGCCCCTTCCCTGGTGGGTGAGTCGCTCTGGTGGCGGGGGTTGCTCCTTTCCCTGCTTGGGGCTGCCTGCGGCTACCTCCTGCTCTGGATGGTGGTGGAACTGGGCAAGCTCGCCTTCGGCCGCCGTCGCATCCGCGCGGAGGGGGAGGGCTCGATACTCCCGCTGGAAATCACCGGCAGCGATGAGGATCCGGTGCTCGCGCTGGGCGGGGAGAGCATTCCGCTGGCTGAATTCTTCTATCGGGAGAGTGACTGGATCGAGGCCCTCTGCACGCGTCTTGAGATCGACGGCTCTGTTCTGGAAGCGGACACCCTGACGATCACCCACGCGGGTATCCGTTACGGGGGGCGCGAGTGGCCGCTGGCCACGCTCACGGAGGCGATGCCGATCCGGGCTGACGTGAGGGAGGTGATGCTCCCCCGCGAGGCGATGGGATTCGGCGATGTGAAGTTCCTGGCCTGCATCGGGGCATTCCTGGGTTGGAAGGGGGCGTTTTTCTCCCTCTTTGCCGGATCGATGGTGGGGGCGCTTGTCGGAGTGGCTCTGATGGTCGCCACCCGTGGCCGCTCGGGGGGGCGGATCCCGTTCGGTCCCTATCTGGCTTTGGGTTCAGTACTCTGGATTTTTTCCGGACCAGAGATGATCGATCTCTACCTCGCCTGGGTGAGGGGAAGGTAGGGGATAGGGGATGCGGATAGGTAATAGGGAAATGTGGGATAGGCCGAAGGCTGAAGGGGTATAGGTAATCGGTGATAGGGAATGGGAGATAGGGGGAAGGTGCCACCCCCCTTCAACTTCAACTTCAACTTGGAACTCCCAGAATTCCCGGAAGGGGTGGTTTTTTGCTCCTGCCCCGCCACGACTCCCTGTAAGGTTTCCACTTCATGTCAGCACACGCGCAGCAGCAACACGGGGAGAAGCATCGCTCGGGGATCTTCCGTTTTTTGGGAAGCGATTGGGAGACCTACGCGAAGCTGGCCTCCTTCCTGAAGCCGTACCGTTTCCGATTGGCGCTGGGTCTGCTTGCCGGCATCGGCTACGCCGCCTGCAACAGCGGCATCATCCTGCTGGTCCGCACGATTACCGACACGGCCTTCCACGGGAAGTTCTCCCAGTCGGATCTGCTCAAGGGAGCCGGGATGGGAGAGGGTGGGGGCGTCACCGAGTTCCTTTGGATGATCCTGCCGATCCCGATCGTCATGATCCTGCGCGGCCTGCTGGCCTACGCGAATGTCTACAATCTCACCTGGGTCAGCCTGCGCGCCCTGCGCGACATGCGCCGCCGGGTCTTCGGTCACCTGATGCGCCAGTCGCTCGACTTCTTTGGCCGCTCCCAGTCGGGCCGGCTCCTCTCCCGCGTCCTCAACGACACGCAGATGGCTCAGGAGTCGCTGGTCTCGATCGTCGGGGAGCTTGTGAAACAGCCTCTCACCGCTATCGGCGTGATCGCCGTCTTGCTTAGGATCGACTGGAAGTTCTGCCTCTTCGCCTTTGTCCTGTTCCCCCTCTTCCTGCTGCCGGTCATCATCTACGGTCGCCGCGTCCGCAAGGCCGCGCATGCCGTGCAGAACGAGGCCGGGGTGATGGCGGTGATCCTTCAGGAGTCCTTCGCCGGCATCCGCGTCATCAAGTCCTTCGCTCGGGAGGCCTTCCAGCTCCGGCTCTTTGACAAGTCGAGCGACGAGCAGTTCCGCTCCGGCATGAAGGTCAAGAAGAGCACCGCCATCGTCCAGCCGATGATGGAGAGCGTCTCGGCCTGCGGCGTCGCCCTGGCGCTCGTCTACGTCCACTACTCGCATCTTTCCATCGGCAGCTTCATCGCGCTGCTCATGGGCATGTTCCTGCTCTACGACCCGATCAAGAACCTCAGCCGCATCCATGTCGTGCTTCAGAACTGCCTCGGCGCGGCGACCAGCACCCTCGAGCTGCTCGACACGAAACCCTCCATCCACGATCTTCCGGGAGCCATGCCGCTGGAGACCACGCGGGGGCATCTCGCCTTCGAGGGTGTGAATTTCTCCTACGGCACGACCGGCCCCCATGGCGAGGAAGGCGGGAACGCCGTCACCGGGATCAGTCTCGTCATCGAGCCGGGCATGAAGGTCGCGCTCGTCGGGTCGAGCGGTGCCGGAAAGAGCACGCTCCTTGCGCTCCTGCTCCGCTTCTACGACCCGCAGCAGGGCCGGATCCTGATCGACGGGCGAGACCTGCGCGACCTGACCCTCCTCTCGCTGCGCGAGCAGATCGGCATCGTCACGCAGGAGAGCTTCCTCTTCCACGACTCGATCTACGAGAACATCCGCTTCGGCCGTCTCGACGCTACGAAGGCCGAAATCGAGGAGGCGGCACGCCTCGCCCACGCCCACGATTTCATCATGGCCCAACCCCACGGCTACGAGACCGTGGTCGGGGACAAGGGATGCCTCCTCTCCGGCGGCCAGCAGCAGCGTCTCGCCATCGCCCGCGCCCTGCTCAAGGCCGCTCCCGTCCTCCTGCTGGACGAGGCGACCTCGGCCCTCGACTCCGAGTCGGAGAAGATGATCCAGGACGCTCTGGAGAAGCTCTCCCGGGGCCGCACCGTGATCGCCATCGCCCACCGGCTCTCGACCGTCCTCGGCAGCGACATGATCGTCGTCATGGACCATGGACGCATCGTGGCCACGGGAACCCACGCCGAACTGTTGAACTCCTCCGAGGTTTACACCAATCTCTACCGCCTCCAGTTCTCCCACTAGGGAATCAGCTTCCCTAACTGTGAGGACAACACCCTTTCTCTCATGAAAATCCAACGCGCACTCCTCTCCGTCTCCGACAAGACCGGACTCATCGACTTCGCCCGCGGCCTGCACGAGCAGGGCGTGGAGCTTCTCTCCACGGGCGGCACCGCCAAGGCGATCGCGGCCGCAGGGATTCCCGTCAGGGAGATCTCCGACTACACCGGATTCCCCGAGATGATGGACGGCCGCGTGAAGACACTCATCCCCAAGGTCCACGGCGGACTCCTCTTCCTCCGCGACGACCCCAAGCACCAGTCCCAGGCCGCCGAGCACGGGATCCTTCCGATCGATCTCGTCTGCGTGAATCTCTATCCCTTCGAGGAGACCGTCGCGAAGAAGGGCGTGACGCTCGAGGAGGCCATCGAGCAGATCGATATCGGCGGGCCCTCGATGATCCGGAGCGGCTCCAAGAACCACCGCTCCGTCACGGTCGTCGTCGATCCCGCCGACTACCCGCGCGTCCTTGACGCCATGAAATCGGGCAACGGCGAGACCACTCCGGAGCTGCGCGCCCGCCTTGCGGTGAAGGCCTTCGCCACCACCGGCGCCTACGACCGCGCCATCAGCTCCTACCTCGACAACGAGAGCGCCCCCGGCGAGACCCTCTCGCTCGAGTTCCCGCTGGCCGGCCGCCTCCGTTACGGCGAGAACCCCCACCAGGAGGCCGAGCTCTACGGCGGCTTCTTCGACTATTTCGAGAAGCTTCACGGCAAGGAACTCTCCTTCAACAACATCCTCGATATCACCGCGGCCACCCGCCTGATCAGCGAGTTTACCAAGCCGACCGTCGCCATCCTCAAGCACACCAATCCGTGCGGCGTCGGCAGCGACGAGAACCTCACCGAGGCGTGGGAGAAGGCCTTCGCCACCGATCGCTCCGCGCCGTTCGGCGGGATCATCATCGCGAACCGCCCGGTCGACGAGGCTCTGGCGCGCGCCATCTCGGAAATCTTCAGCGAGGTGATCATCGCCCCCGAGTTCACGGCCGATGCCCGCGCCCTGCTCCAGAAAAAGAAGAACCTGCGCCTCATGCGCCTCCTGAAGGAGATCCCCTCCAACGACCGCGACATCCGCTCCGTCATCGGAGGCATGCTTGTCCAAGATGCCGACGCAGCCTCGAACGAGACGGCTGGAAACATCGAGCACCATGTCGTCTCCGCCCGCCCGCCCACCAAGGACGAGATCGAGGCGATGGAATTCGGCTGGAAGGTCGTCAAGCAAGTCAAGAGCAACGCCATCGTCTACGCCGGCAAGGACCGCACCCTCGGCATCGGCGCCGGCCAGATGTCGCGCGTCGACTCCTCCCGCATCGCCGTCTGGAAGGCGGGCGAGGCCGGACTCTCCCTCAAGGGAAGCGTCGTCTGTTCCGACGCCTTCTTCCCCTTCCCCGACGGCCTGATCGCCGCCGCCGAGGCGGGTGCCACTGCCGCCATCCAGCCCGGCGGATCCGTCCGTGATCCCGAGGTCATCGCCGCCGCCAACGAGCGCGGGGTCGCCATGGTCTTCACCGGCAAGAGGCACTTCAGGCACTAGGCACTCACGGCGATGTCAGCGTTGCTCGGCGTCAATATCGACCACGTCGCCACCGTGCGGCAGGCCCGGTATGCCCGCAACGCCGCCTCGATCAATGTCGAACCCGATCCCGTCGAGGCCGCCCTGGCTGCCGAACGGGGCGGAGCCGTCGGCATCACCGCGCACCTGCGCCAGGACCGCCGGCATGTCGTCGATCGCGACATCTTCCGGCTCAAGGAGGCGATCGCAACCAAGCTCAACCTCGAGATGGGGAATTCCCCGGAGATCGTGGCGATCGCGCTACAGGTCCTTCCTGCCGATGTCTGCCTCGTGCCCGAGAGCCGCGAGGAAGTGACGACTGAAGGGGGGCTCGATTGCATCACGCACCGCGCGGCGCTTGAGCCGACGCTGAAAGCAATGGCCGACGCGGGGATCCGGGTCAGCCTCTTCATTGATCCCGACCCGGCCCAGATTCACGCCGCCGCTTCACTCCGCGCTCCGGTCGTCGAGCTCCACACCGGCGCCTACGCCGAGGCCTCGGGAGCTGCCCGCGATGCGGAACTTTCACGCCTCATCGAGGCCGCCCGCCTTGCCGATGAAGCAGGCATCCAGGTGAACGCGGGCCACGGGCTCAACTACGTGAACGTGAAGCCGATCCTGGTGCTGCCGAAGCTCGTCGAGCTGAACATCGGCCACTCTATCGTCTCGCGCGCACTCTTCGTCGGGATCGAGCAGGCGACGCGAGAGATGGTGGAATGCTTACGCTTTTAGCGCAGAGCTGCGTGGTTGCTTGCTCGCCGTAGCCCAAGTTTCGCAGTTTGAGAGGATGGAGGTGACAACCATGAGGGTTGGCGGGACTTTCCAGCCATTTTCCCACCTTTCACCTTCCCACTCCTACTTCGCAGTCGTGGGTGAGGGGAGTCCGCCCACTGCGCTTCCTGCCATGACACCGTGTTTGGCAAACCAGCCCTGAGGGGTTTCGATTGCGTAGGTGACGGCGCCCGATGCGCTGGGGACGGGGGTTTCGTCGAAGGGCTTGAGGTCGTGGATCTCGAAGATCCTGCCCGAGGGGCCGACATAGGCGATCGAGAGCGGGATGGGGGTATTCTTCATCCAGAAGGCGACGGGCTGAGGCCGAGGGAAGACAAAGACCATCGCTTCGTTCTCGGCAAGGTTCGTGCGGGACATGAGGCCGCGTTCGCGGGAGGGGTCGTCGGCGGCGATCTGGGCGGAGAGGGAATTGGTGCCAAGGGTCAGCGTGGCCTTGGGCAGGTCAAACTGCGGCTTCGGCCCCGCCTGAAGCAGAAAGGCCGTAAGGAATAGGGAAAGAAGGGTGAGGATGGATTTTCTCATGGGAACGACCTGCGGGTATGGCCCCAGCGTATAGGCAGAGGCTGGAAATATGGAATTGCAAACCCGTCCGTTGCTTCGCTTCCGTTACGGCAGAAACTCAGGAAGAGATGGGACGAAAGGCTCCTCACTTTTCATTCTTCATTTTGCCTTCTTCCTTTCGCGCCTCTTCCTGAGTTCTTGATTTCCTGATCTCTCTGTTATTTTCGAGGCAAATTTCTTGCCTTCGACGCTCATCTTTCTACTCTATTCCGGCCTGCGAATTCCTCCATCCGGGCGTCCCGAACCACCCGAATGTCGAATTTCTTTCCCAGATGGGCCAATTGGCTCCCGCTCCAGCTGCTGGTCTGCGGGCTGATTGTCGGCGCTCCCATCACCCTCGGGGTCTGGTACTATTTCACGCCGAAATACACCCGGGTCGGCTACCAACCCGACCAGCCGGTTCCCTTCTCCCACGCCCTCCACGTGAAGCAGCTCGGAATGGATTGCCGCTACTGCCACAGCTTCGTCGAGGTGGCCGGCCACTCGAATCTCCCCTCCACCCAGACCTGCATCAACTGCCACGGCGAGGGCAAGATCCTCTCCAACAGCCCCCGCCTCGCACCGGTCCGCGAGAGCTGGAAGACCGGCCAGCCGATCCCCTGGGTGCAGATCCATCGCCTACCCGATTACGCTTACTTCAACCACGCGGTCCACGTGAACCGCGGGGTCAGCTGCTACAGCTGCCACGGCGCGGTCAACGAGATGAGCGTGGTCTACGAGGCCGAGTCCCTGAGCATGAAGTGGTGCCTCGACTGCCATCGCTCCCCCGAGAACTTCCTCCGTCCTCCCTCGGAGATCTTCAACATGGACTGGCACCCCTCCTCGGCCGCCGAGCAGCGTGAGCTGGGCACCAGGTTCAAGGAGGAGTGGAAGGTCAACCCACCCGTCAATTGCGGAGGCTGCCACCGATGAAAAAGATTTTCCAACATCCCGCGCGTGACGCGAAGCCGACCCTCTGGAGGACCAGCGGAGAGCTCGAGAATTCCGCGGAGTTCAACGAGTCGCTTGCCCGCGAGTTCACCGATGCGGCCTCGGGCCGTGAAGGCGGCGAGGGCCTCTCCCGCCGTGATTTCGTCCGCCTCATGGGAGCCGCCACCGCGCTGACCGGCGTGGGGCTGACCGGATGCCGCCGTCCCGAGGCGCACCTTGTTCCCTTCGCCAAGAGCGCCGAGTGGACGGTTCCCGGGAAGTTCCTCTTCTACGCGAGCGCCATGCCGACCCCGGCGGGCGCCGTTCCGCTCATCGTCACCACCAGCGACGGCCGCCCGACCAAGATCGAGGGGAATCCCCTCCACCCGCTCAGCAACGGCTCGACCGATGCCTTTGCCCAGGCTTCCGTCCTCGACCTCTACGACCCGAACCGCTCCAAGGAGATCAAGCACGACTCGCTGACCGTCGGTCGCGGCGATCTCGACAACCTGCTGGCCAAGATCCGCGCCACCGCGGGATCCAACGCCGGCGACGGCCTCGCGATCCTCGTGGGCAGGGAGAACTCCCCCACCGTCGAGCGTCTCCGGGCCGCGCTGACCCAGCAGTTCCCGAAGATCCTCTGGGTGCAGGACGAGGCGATTTCCTCACGCGGCGCGGAGGAGGTCTTCGACGTCCTGTTCGGCGCCGGAGCCCGTCCCGCATGCGATGTGGCCAAGGCCGATGTCATCCTCACGATCGGCAGCGATTTCCTGAACCCCGCCGAGAGCGGCTTCGGTTTCGCCAACGGCTTTGCAAAGCGCCGCGATCCCAAGGGGTCGATGAACCGTCTCTACGTGGCGGAGAACCACTTCTCCATCACCGGCGGCATGGCCGACCACCGCCTCCGCGTCCGGGCCTCGGAATACGGCGACTTCGCCGCCGCGGTCGCCTCCGCGGTCGCCGCCAAGACCGGTGATGCCGGTCTCAAGTCCCTTTCCTCGGCTTACAAGGGCACCGGTGTCACCTTCGATCCCGCCTGGATCAAGGGAGTGGCCGACGATCTTCTCTCCGCAAAGGGGAAGAGTCTTGTCCTTGTCGGCGCGCAGCAGCCCGCCGCGGTCCGCGCCCTCGTCATCGGGATCAATGCCTCCCTTGGCAATCTCGGCACGACCATTTCCGTCCGCCAGACCGGCGCCAAGCCCGCCGCGAAGCTTTCCGATCTCTGCGCCGCGATCAAGGCCCGCTCGGTCAAGACCCTCCTGATCCTCGGCGGCAATCCGGCTCACACCGCCCCCGCGGGCCTCGACTTCGCGAACCTGCTGGCACACGTCCCCGAGACGCTCCACCTCTCGATCTTCACCGACGAGACGAGCAAGGTGACCCACTGGCAGGTGCCCGCGGCCCATTATCTGGAGAGCTGGGGCGATGCCCGTTCCCTCGACGGCACGGTCTGCTCCGTCCAGCCGATGATCCTTCCGCTCTGGAACGGAATCTCCGCAATCGAGATCCTCGCATCGCTGGCCGGCGAGAAGATCGACGGCCCCTCCGCGGTCCGCGCCACCTTCGCCTCCTGCTCCAAGGATGCCTCCGACGCCGCCTGGCAGACCTTCCTGAAGAACGGCTTCGCCGCGGGAACCGCGTGGCCCCTCTCGGCACCGGCTTTCAACCAGGGTTCTGCCCTCGCCGCCGTCCAGTCGGCCAAGGGGATTGCCTCCGGGGAGTTCGAGGTGGTCTTCCTCCGCAGTTCGAGTGTCGACGACGGCCGCTACGCCAACAATTCCTGGCTCCAGGAGACACCCGATTTCGTCACCAAGCTTGTCTGGGACAACGCCGCCCTCGTCAGCCCCGCCGATGCCAAGGCTCTCGGCATCAAGGATGGCGACTGGCTCCGGATCACCGCCGGCGACCGATACATCGATGCCGCCGCCCTGATCGCTCCCGGCCATGCCGACCGCTCGCTCAGCATCGCCCTCGGCTATGGCCGCAACGGCGTCTCCCACGTGATGGAGAAGGTCGGATTCGACGCCTACCCGCTCCGTGACTCCTCGGCCCTCGGATACCGTAGCGGTGTCGCCGTGAAGGCCCTGCCCAAGGATGCCTACGTCTTTGCCCGCACCCAGGAGCACGAGAACATGGAAGGGCGCGACATCGCCCGCGAGGGGACGCTCGAGCAGTTCAGGGAGGAGCCGAACTTCGCCTCCGAGATGGATGGCGAACTCCCCAAGCCCGTATCCATCTACCCGAATCCCCCGCTCACCGGCGATCTCCAGTGGGGTCTCTCGGTCGATCTGAATTCCTGCATCGGTTGCAACGCCTGCCTCGTCGCCTGTCGCGCCGAGAACAACGTCCCCGTCGTCGGCAAGGACCAGGTCCGCCGCGGCCGCGACATGGCCTGGATCCGCATCGACCGCTGGTTCGCGAGCGCCGATCACAGGGAGGAATCCCTCGAGATGATCCCGATGGCGGTGATGTGCCAGCAGTGTGAGAGCGCCCCGTGCGAGGCGGTCTGCCCGGCCAACGCCACCGTCCACAGCGAGGAGGGTCTCAACCTGATGGCCTACAACCGCTGCATCGGCACCCGCTACTGCGCCAACAACTGCCCCTGGAAGGTGCGCCGCTTCAACTGGTTCGACTACAACGAGCGCCCCCTCGACCAGCTCTACTACGGCCCGCTTGCGCCGAAGGGAATGGCCGACAGCCTCAAGATGGCCAAGAACCCGAACGTCACCGTCCGCATGCGCGGCGTGATGGAGAAGTGTACTTTCTGCATCCAGCGCATCGAGGAGGCCAGGATCGGCCGCGCGGTGAAGGCCGGAGCCAGCGATGTCACCAAGACCCCGCTCCCCGCCTTCAAGTCCGCCTGCCAGCAGGCCTGCCCCTCCGAGTCGATCGTCTTCGGCAACATCAACGACCCGGAGAGCCCGGTCTCCAAGGCCAAGGCTGACGCCCGCACCTACTCCTCGCTCGCCTACCTCAACACGCGTCCGCGCGTCACCTACATGGCGAGGGTCCGCAATCCCAACCCGGCGATGCCCGGTGCCGATCTCGTCGGTGCCGCCAACCGTCGCCCCGAACACGCCACCCACTCCCACTAACAGGCATGTCCGCGACCACTTCCAACGAGACAGCCGCTCCCGATCTGAGCGCCATCGCCCGCCCGCCGCAGGTGCTCAACAACCGCGGCCCGCTCTGGGTGACTGACGCGGTCTGCTCGATCGTCGAGGGGAAGACCCCGCTCTGGTGGTATGCCGCCATCTCCGTCTCCGGCGCCTTCGCCGCAATCGGCGGAGCCTGCATCCTCTACATGATCGTGACGGGCGTCGGCGTCTGGGGCTCCAACAGCCCCTGCTTCTGGGCTTGGGACATCACGAACTTCATCTTCTGGGTCTCCATGGCCCACGCCGGATCACTCATCTCCGCGCTCCTCTTTCTGACCCGCCAGAAGTGGAGCATCTCGATCTCCCGCGCCGCCGAGGCGATGACCGTCTTTGCCATCGTCTGCGCCGGCGTCTATCCCGCGATCCACATCGGGCGCGTCTGGTTCGTCTGGTTCCTCTTCCCCGTGCCCAACAGCTACGGCATGTGGCCGAACTTCTCGAGCCCGCTGCTCTGGGACGTCTTCGCGGTGACCAGCTACCTGACCGTCTCCTCGCTCTTCTGGTTCGCCGGCATGATCCCCGATCTCGCCGTCCTCCGCGACCGCGCCACGACCAAGGTCCGCAAGTTCGCCTACGGCCTTGTCTCCCTCGGTTGGCTCGGCACCGCCCGCCAGTGGCGTCACTTCGAGATGATGTATGTCCTGCTCGCGGGGCTCACCTCGGTCCTCGTTGTCACCGTCACCACGATCGTGGCCAGCGACTGCGCCACGTCGGTCGTCCCCGGTTGGCACGCCACCATCTTCCCTTTCTACTTCATGGTCGGCGCGGTCTACAGCGGAAGCGCCACCATCCTGACCCTCCTCATCCCTCTCCGCACAATCTATCCCCAGCTCAAGGAACTGATCACCCCGTCCCACCTCGACAAGGTCTGCAAGCTCCTTCTCATGATGGGATCCTGCGTCGCCTACGTCTACGTCTTCGAGCTCTTCAACGCCTGGTACAGCGCGAACCCTTTTGAGCGTGGCGCATTCTGGGAGCGCTTCACCGGCAGCTACAGCTGGTATGCGATCACCTGTCTCTCGATCAACCTGACGATTCCCCAGCTCTTCTGGTTCAAGGCGGTTCGCCGATGCCTGCCGCTTGTCGTGGTCCTGGCGATCCTCTGCAACGTCGGCATGTGGTTCGAGCGCTTCATGATCGTGACCACCACGCTCACCCGCGACTTCCTGCCCTCCTCCTGGGGGAATTTCCACCCCACGATCGTCGACATCCTGACCGCCACCGGAACGGTCGGCATCTTCTTCACGCTCTTCCTGCTCTTCATACGCTTCGTCCCGATCGTCAACATGAGCGAGCTCAAGGCCGCGCTTCCGGGATCACAGCCCAAGCACTCAACCGGGGAGGGACACTAAAGATGAGCCATCACCTTCCCATCTGCGGATCCAAGGAGGAGCCGCTCCACGCGATCGGTGCACGGTTCGACACCCCTGACCAGCTTTTGGCCGCGGTGAACCGCCTGCGTGCCGAGGGCTACTCCGCCTACGAGTGCTACACCCCCTATCCGGTGCACGGACTCGCCGAGGTGATGCGCCTGCCCAAGTCGCTCCTCAGCTTCCTCGTGTTGGGCGGCGGACTCACGGCCATCCTGATCGCCTTATCGATGGAGCTTGTCCCGAGCACCCTCATCTACCCTCTCGTCGTGGACGGCAAGCCACTCAATCTCTCGGCCCTTCCCCAGTATGTGCCGATCGTCGTGGCACTCACGCTGATGATCGGCGCCATCGCCGCGGTGAAGGGAATGATCATCCTCGGTGGCATGCCCCGCCTGAACAATCCGATGTTCGCCTGGGACCTCTTCGCCAAGGATGCCTCGCGCGGCTTCTTCCTCGCGGTCGAGGCCGATGACAAAAAATTCACCACGGCCGGAGTGACCGAGCTTCTCGATCAACTCGGAGCCGGCGATGTCACCGCCATCCATCTCGAGGAGGAATCCAAGTAACGCCATGAGCCTCATCCGCTACTTCATCCTTCTCCTGACCCTGCTGGTCATCCTGGTGGTCTCCATCGCGGGACTGCGCGGCTGCAAGACCAAGCGCCCGCCGATCGAGATCTTCCCCGACATGGTGCGCCAGCCCAAGGTGAAGGCCCAGGTTCCGAGCGGATTCTTCGCCGACGGACGCGGCTCCCGCGAACCGGTCGCCGGGACGGTCCCCGTCGGCTACAGCGAGCCGGTGAAGCCGTCCGCCGCATCATCAAACGGCGCCGTCATGAGCGGCCCCTACGAGGTCGTCATTTTCTCCGGCAAGGAAGGCTACGCCGACACCGGAAAGAACGGCACCAACTGGGGCAACGGACTTCCCTTCAACGCCACCATGGCGACCCTCGAGCGCGGCCGCGAGCGTTACCAGATCCAGTGCGCCGTCTGCCACGGGGATACGGGCGCCGGCAACGGCATCGCCACGAAGTACGGTCTTGTCGGCGTCGCCAACCTCCACCAGCAGCGCCTCCGCGAGATGACCGATGGCGAGATCTACAACACGATCGCCAACGGCAAGAACACGATGCTCGGATACGGATCGGTGATCCAGGTGCCCGACCGCTGGGCGATCGTCGCCTATGTCCGCGCCTTGCAGCGCTCGCAGAACGCGACGATCAATGATGTCCCCGCAGCAGAGCGCGCGGCCCTGCAGGGAACCAACGCCGCCTCCACCCCTGCCCAGCCCTGACCGATGAGCAACGAGCAGACATCACTTCCGGCCCCGGAGACCTTCGACTACAAGCATGTCGGGGGCCGCTTCGTAGGCCTCTGCCTGACGGCGGTCGTCACTCTCATCATCACCCTGGTGCTCGGCCTGGGTGACCCGAAGCAGTTCGCCTTCTCCTGGCTCTTCGCCGGAAGCTTTTTCTTCACCCTCCTGATCGGCTCACTTTTCTGGGTCGTGGTCCATCACGCGGTCGACAGCGCCTGGAGCGTCGGCATCCGCCGTCAACTCGAGAACATCTCCTGCCTCCTGCCGCTGCTGGCGCTTCTGCTCGTGCCGCTCTTTTTCGTGGCGCCGCTCGTCTGGACCTGGATGGCAGCGGATCCAGTCCACGACCATGAGCTGGCCGAGAAATCAGCCTACCTCAACGTCAACTTCTTCTGGCTGCGCACAGTCTTCTACTTCCTGCTCTTCGGCATCGTGGCCGCGCTGCTGCGCCGCAACTCGATCGCGCAGGACAAGGACGGGGCCGCGATCCACACGATCCGCAACCGCCGTGTGGCCTTCTTCATCATTCCCGTGGGAGCCATCGCGCTCACCTTCTGGTCGTTCGACTGGATCATGGGCCTGAACATCCGCTGGTATTCCACGATCTTCGGCATCTACCTCTTCGCCGGTTCCGCCCTCGCGGCGCTCTGCCTCATCATCCTGCTTGCCAACGCACTCCGCTCCGCCGGCTACCTCGGGCGGGTCCTGACCGCGCAGCACAACTTCGCCTTCGGCAAGCTGCTGCTCGCCTTCACGCTCTTCTGGTCCTGGATCGCCTTCGTCCAGTACATGCTCATCTGGTATGCGAACATCCCCGAGGAGACCGCCTACTACGTTCTCCGCTCGACGGGCTCCTGGAAGGTGCTCGGCATCGTCCTTGTGGTCGGCCACTTCCTCATCCCCTTCACCCTTCTCATCTTCCGTGCGCCGAAGGCGAGCGCCGGCTTCCTCGGGATGGTTGCAGGGTGGATCCTGGCGATGCACCTGCTCGACCTCTACACCATGATCCTTCCCGTGCTGCACCCGGAGGGATTCGACCCCGCCGTTCTGGACATCGCGGCAGTCATCGCCATCGGCAGCACTCTGGGTGCCCTCTTCCTCAAGAAACTGGGCGATTCCCCGCTCTGGCCATCACGTGACCCGCGCCTCGCCGAGGCTGCCAATTACAACGACTGATGACACACCATCACGAGACATCCCATGAGAGCGCGACCGGATCGCGCGGTCCCGGCATCCTGCTCGGCGTGGCCGTGCTGATCCTGCTCCTGATCGCGGCTGCCGGCGCCCTCTGGATCAACCGCTCCGGTTCCGCCACCGAACTCGAGGATGCGGCGCGCTCCGCCGAGCGGACAAAGAACCTCGCGGAACTTCAGGCGGCCGACAAGGCGGCCCTCACCACCTACGGATGGAACGACAAGGCCAAGGGTGTTGTCCGGATTCCGATCACGCGCGCGATGGAACTGGTCCTCCCGACGCTGAAAACCGCCGTTAAGCCTTCCCAGCAATGAGCGAGAACATCTTTCCCCATCATCACGCCGAGGAGGATCGCGGAACGGCCGAGACGCGCGCCGTTGATGCCTCGGTGCGCCTCCCGGTGCTGGTTCTTTTCGGCAATGCCGTCCACTGGCTGGTCGTCGCCTCGCTGATCTCCTTCATCCTCTCGGTGAAGTTGATCGCCCCCGGATTCCTCGGCGGCGTCAGTTTCCTCACCTACGGCCGTCTCGCGCCGATGGCGCGGGATCTCTTCCTCTACGGATGGGCTTCCCAGGCCGCGCTTGCCGCCGGTATCTGGCTGATGGCCCGCCTCAGCGGACGGCCTCTCGGGGGGATTCTGCACTCCACGCTCCTGGTCAGCGCCACGGTCCTCTGGAACGTCGCCATCCTGCTCGGCACGCTCGCGATCTTCGCCGGTTACAGCACCGGGGTGGAATGGCTCGAGTACCCGAACTGGGCCTCGGCGATGCTGCTCCTCTCCTTCCTGCTCATCGGCATCTGGGCGGTGCTCCAGTTCGACCGCCGCGCCAACGAGCGCGCCGAGGTCGCCCAGTGGTTCCTTGTCGCCGCCTTCTGCTGGTTCCCCTGGGTCTACGGCACCGCGAACCTTCTGCTGACTTGGAAGCCGGTGCAGGCCTCCGCGCAGGGACCGATCCAATCGTGGTATTGCGGAAGCTTGCTTGCCCTCTGGCTTCTGCCGGTGGCCATCGCCGCCCTCTACGCCTTGATGCCCCGCCTGGTCGGTAGCCATCTCAACCGCCGCAATCTGGCGACCCTCGGATTCTGGATGCTGCTCCTGCTCGGTGGATGGAACGGCATGGAGCGACTCATCGGCGGCCCTGTTCCCGCCTGGATGACCTCGGCCGGCGTCGTGGCCGGAGTCCTCTTCCTGATCCCGGTGGTGATCATCGCGATCAATCTCCTCGGCATGAGCGCCCACAAGAGCGCTGATAAGAACAGCGATGTTGAGGAGGGTGTGGTGATTCGCTTCCTGAGGACCGGGATCTATGCGTTGATTTCGATCGGAATCCTGGGAGCCCTCTGCGCGCTGCCGGAGATCAGCGGCGCTCTCCGCTTCACCGCCGTCACCGAGGCCAAGACCCAGCTCTGGATTCTCGGAGCGATTTCTTTCCCGCTCTTTGCGGTGCTCTACGAGTCGTTCCCCGCCCTGCTGGGTCGCGACTGCTGGTGCGCCTCCCTCTCCGCCCGCCACTACTGGCTCACCTTCTCGGGGCTCTGGCTGCTGGTCGGACTGATGCTCTTCGGGGGCCTCTTCACCGGACTCGCGCTGAACGACCCCACCGTCTCCTTCCTCAACATCACCTCCTACTCCTATCCCTTCCATGTCCTGGAGTGCGGGGCGCAGCTCATGCTTCTTGCCGCCGCGGTGATCCTCGGACTCAATCTCTCCCGCGCCCTTGCGTGGGATTACCTCTTCCCGAAGAAGAAATAACATGCACCGCCTACCGACACTGCTCAGCGGCATCTTCCTGGTTTTCCTGACCTCCTGGCTCGGGCTGGTCGCCTATCCCGTGCTTGGATTGGGCCGCCTCTCCCCGGTGGCCGATGCCGACACCGGCGGCACCCTCCCTCCCGTCTACGGCGGTCAGGCGGTGGCCGGCCAGCGAATCTATGCGACCGAAGGGTGTGTCTCCTGCCACAGTCAGCAGGTCCGCCAGACAAGCATCACGCAGACCGACATCGAGCGCGGTTGGGGCGTCCGTCCCTCGGTGGCCCGCGACTATCTGCGCGACAGCACGGCCTTCCTCGGTTCCCGCCGCCTGGGCCAGGATCTCTCGAATGTCGGCGTGCGTCTTCCCGACGCCGCCTGGCATTACAAGCATCTCTACCATCCCTCCTCCGTCTGCGAGGGGTCGCTCATGCCCTCCTACAGCCATCTCTTCCTTCTCCGCAAGATCCAGGGAGCGCGCTCCGACGAGGCGCTCAACCTGACCGGTGCGGATGCCCCGAAGCAGGGTTACGAAGTGGTTCCGACGGCGGAGGCGAAGAACCTCGTCGCCTATCTCCTCTCCCTGCGTCATGATTATCCCCTGCCCGAGGCTCCCGTGAAGAAAGCGGGTGCCGGGCCGGCCAAGTAAAACGATCCAGAACGATCAGCCGTGAATCACGATCAACACAATCACAAGCAGGAGTGCGGTGGAGGGGAATCCTCCGGGAATTCCGGTGCGCCCCTTTCCCCATGGCTCGTCGGCGCCTTCATCGTCGCGATCTTCTGGGGCGGCTTCTACCTCGCCTTCAACAGCGGCGGGTTCCGCCAGGATGTCTACGAGTCCAACGCGGTGAGTTGGACCGGTGGCGGCACGCAAGCCGCCGCACCCGTTGATCCCAAGGTCGTGGGCAAGCGTCTCTACAGCCAGAACTGCGTTGTCTGCCATCAGGCCAACGGACAGGGTGTGGCCGGTCAGTTTCCTCCCCTTGCCGGAAGCGAGTGGGTCAACGGCGGCGACAAGCAGGGTGAGAACCATCTCGTCCTGCTGATGCTCCACGGCCATCAGGGTCCGATGCAGGTCATGGGGGCCAACTACAACAACGCCATGCCCCAGTGGAAGCAGCTCAGCGACGACCAGATCGCCTCGATCCTCACCTACATCCGCTCGGAGTGGGGGAACAAGGCCTCCGCAGTCGACCCCGCCTTCGTCGCGAGCCTCCGGAAGGAGCACGCGTCCCAGAGCGAGGCCTGGACCCAGGCCCAGTTGCTGGCCATCCCTCCCGCCAAAGGCACCCAGGCCCCCGCCAAATAAGTTCACACGATGAGAGAGTTTTCCTTCCGCCGCCCGTTCACCCGGATCCTCTCCGGGGCGTTCCTGCTGCTGCCGGTGCTGGCGGCCTCCTCGCTCATGGCGGAGCAGCGCTCCGGCAATGTCTACCTACTTCCTCCCTGCGTCACGACGGTAGGCGAGCAGATCGACGACCTGATCAAGATCATCTTCTGGCTCTGCGCCGTGATCTTCGTGCTCACCCAGGTCACATACGTCTACTACCTCATCAAGTACCGCCGCCGTCCCGGCGTTCCCGCCCACTACAGCCATGGGAACAACACGCTCGAGATCATCTGGACCACGGCCCCGACCCTCGTCTTCCTGGCGCTCGCTATCTACGGTAACCGCATCTGGGAGAACATCCACCGTCCCGCGCCCGAGAACTCGCTCGTCATTGACGTCTCCAGCTACCAGTTCGGCTGGGATATGCGCTATCCCGGCATCAGCGGGAAACTCGCCCCCATGGATGTCCGTAAGATCGGCCCCGAGAACCGCTTCGGAACGGATCCGGAAAACCCGCTCACCGCGCAGGATGTGGTGGCGCCCGAACTGGTCATTCCGGTCGGCAGGCCTGTCCATCTCCTGCTCCACGCCCGCGACGTGATCCACTCCTTCTACGTTCCCGAGTTCCGCCTCTACCAGGACTGCGTGCCGGGCCGCACGATCGCTTGGGTCTGGTTCCAGGCCACCCGCACGGGCGAGTTCCAGCTGGCCTGCAACCAACTCTGCGGAACCGGCCACTACAACATGAAGGCGCCGATCCGTGTGGTCACCGAAGAGGAGTTCCAGAAATGGCTGACCCCCCGACAGCAGAAGAACGCCGGCCCGGCACAGCCCGCCCCTTCAGCGCCTTCGGCCCCCCAGGCCGCTTCCACGGCTCCAAAGGCCGCCACCTTGACCGCATCTCCCGCAAAGAATACCCTCTAAGCCCATGAGCGCTTCCGTCACCGCCGACAGTCACGCAGCCCCCGCCCACCATGGCGATGACCATGGCCACGGCAAACCTGGCATCATGCACTGGATCTGGAACACCGACCACAAGGTGATCGCGATGCAGTTCCTCGTCTCGGCTGTCTTTTTCCTGCTCATCGGCGGGGCCATGGCCGTGGCGATGCGCTGGCAGTTGGGTTTCCCGGGTCATCCGATCCCCGTGCTCGGGCATCTCCTTCCCTCCGGCATCGTCAATGACGAGGGAGCGATCATGCCCAGCGGCTACAACGTGCTCGTGACCATGCACGGGACGATCCTCGTCTTCTTTGTCGCGATGCCTCTTCTCATCGGCGTCTTCGGCAACTTCCTCATCCCGCTCAAGATCGGTGCCGGTGACATGGCGTTTCCCGCCCTCAACGAGTTGAGTTACTGGCTCTTCGCGCTCTCCGGCGTGATCATGATGTCCTCCTTCTGGGTGCCGGGCGGCGCTCCCGGCACGGGTTGGACCGGCTACGCCCCTCTCAGCAGTGTGGCCGCCTACAACCAGACCCCGATGGGACAGACGCTCTGGTGCGTGGCTCTCTTCGTCAACGGACTCTCCTCACTGACCGGAGCCGTCAACTACATCACCACCGTGATCACGATGCGCGCCCCCGGCATGACGATGTTCCGGATGCCGCTTCCCGTCTGGGCGATCTTCCTGACGGCGATCCTGCTCATCCTCGCGATCCCCGTCCTCTCGGCCGCGGCCGCACTCATCATCTTCGACCTGAATCTCGGAACCAGCTTCTACAAGCCCCAGGGTGGAGGGCAGCCGCTGCTCTGGCAGCATCTCTTCTGGTTCTTCGGCCACCCCGAGGTCTACATCCTGATCCTCCCCGCGATGGGTCTGACCTCCGAGATCCTCTCGGTGAACTCCCGCAAGCCGGTCTTCGGCTACAAGGCGATGGTCTGGGCGATGATCGCGATCGGCTTCCTCGGCTTCATCGTCTGGGGACACCACATGTATGTCAGCGGAATGAACCTGACCCTCAGCGCCGCCTTCTCCGTCTCGACGATGGTCATCGCCGTGCCGAGCGCTATCAAGACCTTCAACTGGATGGGCACCATCTGGCGCGGATCGATCCACTACACCGTCCCGATGGCCTTCGCGGTCTCCTTCGTCTCGATGTTCGTGATCGGCGGTCTCTCCGGCATCTTCATGGCCTCCACGCCGGTCGACCTCTTCGTCCACCACACCTACTTCATCGTCGCCCACTTCCACTACGTTCTCTTCGGCGGGTCCATGTTCGCGATCTTCGCGGCGATCTACTTCTGGTTCCCCAAGATGACGGGCCGGATGTTCGACAACACCCTCGGTTGGATCCACTTCTGGATGACCTTTGTCTTCTTCAACCTCACCTTCTTCCCGATGCACAACCTCGGCCTCGGCGGCATGATGCGCCGCATCGCCGACCCGACCGTCTACGACTGCCTGCGCCAGCTTCAGCCGCTCAACGTGGTCTGCACGATCGGCGCGATCGGACTCGGACTGGCAACCATCCCCTTCGTGGTGAATCTCGTCATGAGCCTCCGCAAGGCCCCCGACGCACCAGCCAATCCCTGGAATTCGACCACCCTCGAGTGGACGCTCTCCCATCCGATCCAGCACGGGAACTTCCCCGTCACGCCGACCGTCTACCACGGCCCCTACGAGTACAGCGTGCCCGGTCTTCAGAAGGACTTCCTTCCGCAGAACGAGAAGGCTCCCGCCCACGTCACGCTGGAGGCCCACTGAGTCCCGCCATGGGCCCGGGCACCGTGGAAGCCACGAACTCCGGCGCCGGGAACCCGCACCTGACGGGATCCCGGGCGGTTCACCGCATCGCGGTGATCGGCGCCCTGAGCACCTTCCTGCTCATCGTCGTCGGGGGACTTGTCACCTCGAAGGGAGTCGGCATGTCGGTGCCGGACTGGCCGACCACCTACGGCTACAACATGTTCCGCTTTCCCTACTCGAAGTGGGTGGGGGGTATCTTCTGGGAACACTCTCACCGTCTCATCGCCTCGGGCGTTGGGTTGATCGCCCTGATCCTCGCCGCCGTCGCTCTCTGGAAAGAAGGACGCACTTGGGTCAAGTGGCTCACGATCGCCGCCGTGATCCTGGTCTGCGTGCAGGGTCTCCTGGGTGGGCTGCGTGTCACCCTCTACAAGGACCAGATCGGGATCTTCCACGCCCTGCTGGCCCAGAGCTTCTTCGGTCTGCTGCTGATCATCACGGCCGTTACGGGGCGTGGCTTCCTGAGCGGAAAGTGGTCACGAGATCCTGCGGCCGGTTCCCTAAGGTGGCTCTGCGTGGCGGCCCTACTGCTCACCTATTTCCAACTCGGTGTCGCCGCGACCATCCGTCATCAGCACGCACCGCTCGCGATCCGTGACTTTCCCGCCGCCTACGGCACGCTGATCCCTGCGACCGATTCCGCCTCGTTGGCGAAGATCAATGCACAGCGCGCCGCCGACCGGATCGCTCCCGTCAGCGCAGGGCAGATCCACCTCCAACTTCTCCACCGCGCCGGGGCTGTCCTCCTCTTCATCGTCATCCTGATTTTTACGAACAAGGCCCTGCAGGTGACGCCGCTCGGTCACTGGCTTCGCGGATGGTGCCTCCTCTGGGTCGGCGCGATCCTGCTTCAGATCCTGCTGGGCGGAATGACCATCTGGTTCAACAAGGCGGCCGATGTCGCCACGACCCATGTGGCGCTCGGGGCACTGCTTACGGGATTTGTCATCCTGCTCACCTTCCGGCTTTTCTGCTCCGCGGAGTGGCACGCCCGCCCAGTCACGGCATGAGTGCTGATTCCACCACCCCCGCCACCAACGAGGCCAAGCAGGCCACGATCCTTTCCGATCTCGGGGAGCTCTCCAAGGCGCGCCTCTCCCTGCTGGTCCTGCTGACAACACTGGTCGGCTTCATGCTCGGATGGCACGGCCCGATGGATTACATCCTCCTGGGCGCCACCCTGATCGGGACGGCCCTCAGCGCCGCCGGTGCCTCCGCGCTCAATCAGTGGCTCGAGCGCGACCTCGATGCCCTGATGCCGCGCACCCTCGACCGGCCGCTTCCCGCGCGCAGGATGCATCCCTCCGATGCCTTGCTCTTCGGTCTGCTCTGCTCCGGAAGCGGGGTGGCCCTGCTGGCCCTGATGGTGAATCCGATCACGGCGTTCCTATCCTTCCTGACCATTCTCATTTACGCCGCCCTCTACACGCCGCTCAAGCGCGTGAGTGAGCTCAATACCCTGCTCGGTGCGGTGCCGGGAGCCCTGCCTCCACTCCTCGGATGGACCGCCGCCACGGGCCACACGGGACTCGGCGGATGGCTGCTTTTCCTGATCCTCTGGTTCTGGCAGATGCCCCATTTTCTTGCGATCGCCTGGCTCTATCGCGACCAGTATGCCGCCGCGGGATTCCGGATGCTCAGCACGCGCGATCCCGAGGGTTGGGCCACTTCCTGGCAGTCGCTCATCTATGCCGCCGCCCTGCTTGCGGTCTCCCTCCTGCCGGGACTCTTCGGGTATGCCTCCCCGTGGTATTTTTTCGCGGCACTGGCCCTAGGGGCGGCGATGCTCTTCATGGCGGGGGATTTCGTGAGAACACGGACGGCCTCATCGGCGAAGAGGTTGTTTTTCGCCTCAATCATCTACCTCCCGCTTCTCCTCGGAGCCCTCGTCGCCTTCCGACTCTAAGATAGCACTGATTTCATCTCATGACCGCACCGAGACGACGTCACCAATACCTGATCCTGGCCGGATTGTTGCTTTTTGCGCTCGCCCTCTGTGCCCTGGTCGTGGTCATGATGTTACGCCGTGGCCCAGCCGTGGCTTACTGATTTCCGACCGATTTTCCCAAGATGAACCAAGCCGCCTACAACGACGCTTCCCTCTTCCACGCACCGCAGCCCGAGGCGCATGACGATCATGCCCACGCGTACCCGCCGACACCCCCGTCGATCTGCAAGCTCGGCACGATCATCTTCCTCTGCTCCGAGGCGATGCTCTTCGGAGGGCTCATCTCCGCCTACCTCGTCCTGAGGCAGGCCGCGGGATGCTGGCCCCCCGATTTCGGCGACGGCATTCATCTTCCTCCGATGCCCAAGCTCCTCACCGGCATCAACACGGTGATCCTCGTCAGCAGTTCCTTCGCCTACCACTTCGCCGAAGTGGCGGTGAAGAAGGGCAAGTCCGGCGCGGGTTGGATTCTTACCGCGGCGCTGATGGGTGCGACCTTTGTCGGCATCCAGTGCATCGAGTGGACCGAGCTCTACCACGAGGGCCTCTGGTTCAACAAGGGGGGCATCTACGGATCGACCTTCTTTGCCCTCACCGGATTCCACGGCGCCCACGTCTGCATCGGCGTGCTGCTGATCCTCTGGTGCTTCTATCTTCAGGTCACCAAGCGCTTCTTCACGCCGCAGCGCCACGTCGCCCTCGAGAATGTCGGTCTCTACTGGCACTTCGTCGATGTGGTCTGGGTCTTCCTCTACGTGATCCTCTATCTCGTCTGATCAGGGTCATCCCGTGAGCAAACAACCGCAGCGCCTGCCTCTCACGGCATGGGTCGTTGCCTTTCTGGTGGCGGTCGTGCTGATCACGGCGGCCGCAAGGATTTTCAAGGCTTCCGAGCGCCGGGACATCGAGGAGACGGCCCCGCTAGGGAATGTGCCCGAGTTCCGCTTCACCACCCAGGAGGGGAAGCCGCTGACCCGCGCCGACCTGCTGGGTAAGGTCTGGGTCGTCGACTTCTTCTTCACCCGCTGCCCCGGCCCCTGCCCTGTGATGACTTCCCGCATGGCGGAGGTTTCCCGGGCTCTGAACAAGACCAAGGATGTGCGCCTTGTCTCCGTCTCGATTGATCCGACCCATGACACCCCGGAGGTGCTGGCGCAGTACGCCTCACGCCTGAATGCCGACCCCGGGCGCTGGATCTTCCTGACCGGCCCGCAGAAGGAGATCGAGGACTTCACGCAGCGCGGGATGCTTCAGGTGCTGGCGAAGGATCCCAACAACGTCCCGACCCACTCGACCCGGTTCCTCGTGATCGACCGGGAGGGGAGGATCCGCAAGAGCAGGAATCTGGATGAGCCCGAACTCGTCCAGAAGCTTTTCATGGACATCGGGGGACTGCTCAGGGAACCTATGACAGGAACTGCCTCCCCGAAATAACCCCGGAGACGCACGCTTGCCATGAACCTCGCCAAGATTCTCACTCTCGCTCTCTGGTTCGCCGCCATCACGGTGGCGGTTGCCTGCCCTGATTGCGCCCTCAAGAGTTCCGGCGGCCTGATCGAGCCGCAGACCATGACCTCCAAGATGGCTTTCTCCTCCAGCACGCTGCTCCTGCTCGGCCTCGTTTTTACGGTGATCGGCCTCATGGTCGCCTACCTGATCAGCTACTGCCGTCAGTACGACCGCTTCCGTGAGTATGAGGCCCGGCGGGAGGCGCGGGCCGACGCATGAACGTCAACGATCTCCCGGCGGTCAACGCCACGCTCAACAGCCTCAGCACCCTGCTGATCCTCACCGGCTGGGTCATGATCAGGACCGAACGGAAGGTGGCCCACGCCGCCTGCATGATCGGGGCGATCCTTACCTCGGCCGCCTTCCTGGCCTGCTACTTGGTCTACCACTACCTGAAGGCGGGACATGTCACCCACTTCACCTACCCGGGTTGGCCGAAGGCCCTCTACTTCTTCATCCTTGGCACCCACACGCCCCTTGCGATCATTGCACTCCCCCTGATCATCCTGACCGTGATCCCCGCGGTCCGTCGGCGTTTCGAGGCCCACAAGCGGATGGCCCGCTGGACGCTTCCCGTCTGGCTCTATGTCTCGGTGACCGGGGTTCTCGTCTACTTCATGCTCTACGTATGGTTTCCATCCGCGAAGATCTGACCGGGCAGAACCGCCCACCTGCGGGATCGGGGATCGAGCGCACGGGGATGCTCGATGCCTTCGCCCATGACACCCGCGAGGATATCCTTGTTCTCGCCATGTTCGAGACACGCCCTTGGGAGCATGGTGAGCGCCAGTTATGGCAGCTCCAGGAAAAGCTCAACGCCTACGTCTCCTTCATCCTCGACGGCGAGATGAAGGAAAACTTCCCCCACCTTGCGGGGAAACCCGTCCGCATCGAACTGCGTGCCTCCCACGAACCCTCGGAGAGGGCTCTCGGTTTCCTTGGGCGCGCCCGAGATCAGCTTGGACTCCAGCAGATCGGCCTTGAGGTCGTCCTGATCGGGGAGCAGGTCGAGGGATGCTGCGGAGGAGGAGCCTCCCAAGGAGGCTGCTGCGGGGGTGGTTCTTCCGGGCCGGAACCCGAAGCTCACGATCAGAGCGGTTGTTGCGGCGGCGCATCCGCCACGTCGTCCGAAACCAGCCGACCCGAGGGTGGGTGCTGCGGCGGCCACTGAGCAGAAGGAAAAAGGCAGAATGAAGAATGAAAAAACGGGTGCTGCCGACATCTTCCCCGTGCATCCTGTGAATTGTGTGGCCATGACCCGGCTTAAGACGACCCGCTAATTTTTTATGGAGTTCAGCACCACAACGACGCGTCCCAGGGATGTCGACTGGAAGAGGGCGGCGGCGATCCTTTACGGCGACTGGGGAACTAGCAAGGCCTACGTCATCGGTCTCGCCTTCGCGGTGGCGGGTTACAGCTCCCCGTGGCTGATCGGCGCGATGTGCCTGCTGACGGCCCTTGTCGGTTACAACTACATCACCATTTGCCGGCATTACCCCAACGGGGGAGGTGTCTACGCGAGCGTCCGTCACCGTTCCGAGATCATTTCGATAGTCGGCGCTTTCCTGCTGGTGGCCGACTATGTGGTGACGGCCGCGGTCAGCGCCCTCTCCGCCTTCCTCTATCTCGGCGTGCCTTATCCGCAGTATTTCGCGGCGGGATCCATCCTGCTGATCGGCGCCTTGAATTTCTTCGGGCCCAAGCACACCGGAGGCCTTGCCGTCTTGGTCTCGGTTCCCACCGCGATCGTCGTCGTGCTCCTCGGTATTTTCGCCATTCCTCACCTTGGTGATGCGGTTGCCCACACCCAACCGCTGCAGGGCGGATTCTTTCACAACTGGAATGCCTTTGTGGCCATCGTGCTAGCACTCTCGGGAGTCGAGGCGATCGCCAACTCCACCGGCATCATGAAGCTGAATCCGGGAAGTTCCCCTCAGAAGCCGAATGTCTCCAAGACCGCCACCAAGGCCCTGGTGGTCGTCATGATTGAAGTCTGTCTTTTCACGGCGCTGCTCGGCCTGGCCATGGCGGCATTGCCCGGCTTGGTTGCCATGCACGGGGAGGTCAATGCACCCGGTGCCGAGGGGGTGCGCGACTACATGCTCCGCTACATGGCCCAGATTTTTGCCGGGAATGTCTTCGGTCCCGTTATCGGGGATATTGTCGGATGGGTCGTGAGCATTGTTTTCGGGGTTCTCCTTCTCTCGGCCGTCAACACCTCAATTGTCGCACTCAGCGCGATTTCCTTCCTGATGGCCCGCGACAGGGAGTTGCCTCCCATCTTCGCGAAGCTGAACTCCTTCGGCGTTCCGAATGCCGGTCTTTTCTTCGCCATGCTCATCCCGGCGGGACTCGTCATCGCCGTCAGCGACATGTCCGGCCTCGCCGACTTGTACGCCGTGGGCGTTGTCGGTGCGATTGCCACCAATCTGGGAGCCACAAGCACCGACCGGAAACTCAAGCTGAAGGGATTCGAACGCGGCATCATGTTCGCCACCTTCCTCATCATGGCGGCGATCGAGATCTCGCTCTTCGTCGACAAGCCGAACGCCCGGATCTTTGCCTTCACCATACTGGCCATCGGACTGATCCTGCGTGGTTTGGCGAAGGAGAGCGTGGAGCGGAAGCGCAAGGCCGCCGATGATGCCGCCATGGAAGCGGCGGTGCTTGCCGTGGAGCAGGCGGCAAGGACGCGTCCCACGGAGACCCCGAAGTCACCGTCAGAGGGAGCGAAACCCGCAATCCATCATATGGCCCCTCCCGTCGTCCGCACCTACACCGGACCGATCCTGGCCGCCGTTCGTGGCATGGGCCGCACGCTGGATTTTGCAGTCAAGGAGGCCCAGGAAAACGGTCAACCGCTCTACGTCCTCTTTGTGAGGGAACAGACCGTGATCGCCCCCGGAGACCGCAGGAAGAAATGGACCGAGGACAAGCAGGCGCGTGAGATCTTCGAGTCACTCCGCGACCAGGGCCTCGGGGAGACCATCATCCCCTGCTATGCGGTCAGCGACGCCCCCGCTCACACCATCGCCGACCTCGCCTCCACCATCGGTGCCGAACGAATCCTGCTGGGCGCACCTCAACGCAGTACTCTCATCCACATCCTTCGCGGAAACATCATCCGGGAAGTGGCCGGGTTGCTGCCCGACGATATTACCCTCCTCGTCTGCGTCTGAGGAAGGGGTTCGGGATTTTCGCGCCCCGCTGTGTTCTGGTGCGCTCGCAACGCCGAGTGCTGGGAAGCACGGAGTAGCCGATGCGAAGCATAGCCCCGAAAGGGGCGAGGCCGTTGGGAGACGGCGAGGCAATATGATTCACACAGCTTCGCTTGCAGGCCTTGCGGTGCATCGAAACTTCCGAACCCTTGGAAGGATAGTTCATCCCAAAAATTGCATTATACCATCTCCACTCTTATTCCGGTAGAATCAGCTGGTTCTTTTGGCGATGGGCGTTGTTGTCATCCCTCAGGTTATCTTCAGATAGCCCTCGGTCTTCCGCCTAGCCCATCACCAAAATCCCTTCGCCAATTCCACCAGACTAATCGTGTCAATGGTATTAGAAGGTGGTGACAAAGAATTTTATCAGGATGCAACGGGTGCGAAGCAACGGCCAAGCAAGCAAATCAGGAAAACAGGAATGGAGGGAACTTGGCAGGGGTCGGGATTGAATACCGAAGGAACCACGAAAAGCAGGCATGTAGTCATTCAAGTTTTTTCTTTTGGGGAGTTGAGTTTATTTGGGGTGCCGGTTTGAAGTTCCCCCCGAACGCCTGCCGCGGCGAGCGGTGCGGGG